>DASZXE010000927.1:0-15779 GCA_035546475.1 Kofleriaceae bacterium | reverse complement strand
GAGCGGGGCCAGCGGCGGCGGGGGCGGCGCCACGCTCGCCGTGCCCGCGAGCGCCGACGGCGTGATCGGCGGCGGCGTCGTCGGCGGCCGCCCGCTCGGCGGCGACGGCACCGGCACCGGCGGCGTCGCCATCACCATCGTCGCGCGCGGCGGCGGCTTCGGCGGCGAGCTACCGGTCGCGGTCGCCGCGATCAGGTCCTCCATCGTGCGGACCTTGGTCGCCTCCTCGAACGTCTCGTCGGGGAACTCCTCCGCGTCGGAGTGGAACGGCACCGGCCGCGGCAGCGGCGTGGTGTCGGTGCGGTCCTCGCCGAAGCCGCCCTTGGCGGGCAGCGTCTCGCCGAGCTTGCCCTTGCTCTCGCCGATGAGCTGGCCGACCAGCGGCGACGGCGCGACCCGCGTCGGCGCGTCGCCGAACAGCCGCGGCTGGCCCTCGGCGGGCTCCTTGCCGGCCTTGTTCTTCTCGGCGAGGATCTTGTCGAGGATCGTCTGGCTGCCGTCGCCGAGCCGGTCGAAGCGGACGCCCATGCCGGGCGCCGCGTTCGGGCGCGCCGGATCGTTCTCGCGCGTCCACACCACCGTGCCCTCGCCGGTGATGAGCGGCGTGGCGTCGCGGAGCTGGAACTCGAACTTCATCGGCGTCCCGACCGCGAGCGGCTCCTTGGTCCGGATGAAGATGCCGCCCGGGCTGACGTCGACCGCGTAGCGCTCGATGAACTGCGCGAGGGTTTCGCTCTTGAACTTGATCTTGAGCGTGACCGGCGCGCGCTTGGCTTGACGGGTGCTGTTGTCCACCAGGTTCTCCGTGCGCTTTCGTGCGCCGGACCACCGGGCATCCCCGCGCCGGTCGGGTGACCCGCGACGAGGAGCGGACCCGGCAGTCCAACGCTCCGATATATTTCATCTTAGGAGCATGAGCCGAGTGAATGCAACGCGGATGGCCCTCTCCGTCATGGTCGTGGCGACGGTGGCGCTGGTGGCGCGCCCGGATTCCGTCGACGCGGCCCATGCACCCCCGCTCACCACCACCGGCGGCGCGGTCGCGTCCGACGACCCCACCGCCAGCGCGGTCGGCGCCCGCGTCCTGGCCGAGGGGGGCGACGCCGCCGACGCCGCGGTCGCCACCGCCTTCGCGCTCGGCGTGGTGAACCCGGTCTCGTCCGGCATCGGCGGCGGCGGCTTCGCGGTCGTGTACGACGCACGGACCCACACCACCCACGTCTACGACTTCCGCGAGGTCGCGCCGGCCGCGCTCGGCCCCGACGACTTCCTCGTCGACGGCAAGCTCGACCCGGACCGCTCGCGCACCGGCGGCCTGGCGGTCGGCGTGCCCGGCGAGCTGGCCGGCCTCCGCATGCTGAGCGAGCGCCACGGCCGCCTGTCGTGGCGTCGCGTCGTGATGCCGGCGGTGCGGCTCGCGCGCGACGGGCTGCCGACGCCCTGGTTCCTCGGCACCCGCGTGCCGGAGGTCCTGCCCCGCCTGCCGGCCGGCGCGATCTACCAGCCGCTGCGCGACCTGATCGCGCCGGGCGGCACGCCGCGCCGCTGGGGCGATCCGCTGGTGCGGCCCGCGCTCGCGCGCACGCTCGCGACGCTCGCCGCCGACCCGGGCGCGTTCTACCGGGGGCCGATCGCCGACGACATCGTCGCGACCGTCACCGCCGGCGGCGGCGTGCTCACCGCCGCCGACCTGGCCGCCTACCAGGTCACCGAGCGCACGCCGATGATCGGCCGCTGGCGCGGGCTCACGCTGGCGACGATGCCGCTGCCGTCGTCGGGCGGCGTGGTGCTGCTCGAAGCGCTGGGCATCCTCGACCGCACCGGCCTCGACGTCGGGTCGCTCGGCCTCGGCTCGGCGCCGCTCTACCACGTCATCGCCGAGATCGAGAAGCACGGCTTCGCCGACCGCGCGCGCCTGCTCGGCGACAGCGACGAGGCGCGGGCCGCGGCCGCCGGCCTCCTCGACGACGCGCGCCTGAAGCAGCTCGCGGCGCGGGTCTCGATCGATCACGTGCAGCCGATCGCCAGCTACGGCCTCGCCGCCGGCGCGGCGCCGCCGGCGTCGGGACCGACGGCGCCGAGGCCGCCGACGACGGGGCGGCTCAAGGGCCCGGGCGGCACGACCCACCTGTGCGTGATCGATCGTGACGGCAACGCGGTCTCGCTGACGACGACGGTGAACGGCTACTTCGGCAGCAAGCTGGTCACCGCCGGCGGCGTGGTGCTGAACAACCAGATCGACGACTTCGCGCTCGCGCCCGACGCCGCCAACATGTTCGACCTGGTGCAGAGCACGAACAACCTGGTCGGCCCCGGCAAGCGGCCGCTGTCGTCGATGACGCCGTTGCTCGTCCTCGACGGCGACCGGGTGGTCGGCTGCCTCGGCGGCTCGGGCGGGCCGCGCATCATCAGCAACGTGCTGCAGGTCTTCCTCGACGTCTTCGCGCTCGGGCTCCACGCGCGCACCGCGGTCGAGATCCCGCGCGTGCACCACCAGTGGTCGCCCGACGAGCTGATCGTCGAGGAGGAGGTGCCGCCGGAGGTGCGGGCGGCGCTCGCGGCGCGGGGCCACCACGTCGTCGTCAGCGACGCGCCGACCGGCGTGCAGGTGATCCACGTGCGCGCCGACGGCCTGCTCGAGGCCGCGAGCGATCCGCGCAAGAACGGGGCGCCGGCGGCGGCGCCTTGATCAGCGCGCGCGCACCAGGCGGAGCTGCGGCAGGTCGTCCTCGACCTTGCGCTTGCCGTCGAGGACGAAGCCGTTGCCCTGGTAGAACTGCAGCGCGCGCTGGTTGCCCTCGAGCACCCACAGCATGACGCGATCGAGGCCGCGCGCGGCGAGCGCCGGCATCGCGTCGGCGAAGAGCGCGCTGCCGATGCCCCTGCCCCAGGCGCCCGGCTCGACGTAGATCGCCCAGATCTCGCCCCAGCCGGGCAGGTCGCGGCTGCGGCCGATCGACGCGAAGCCGCGCACGCGCCCGTCGTCGAAGACGGTCGTCCGCATGCCGGACCGCTCGCGCAGGTTGTGCCGCCAGGCGACCGTGCGCACTGGGATCGTGAAGGCCGCCAGCCGGCGCGCCGGCATGAGCTCGCGGTAGGCGGAGTGCCAGCTCTCGACCTGCACGCGGGCGATCGCCGGCGCGTCGGCCATCGTCGCCTCGCGCACGGTCATGGCGCGCCTCGCGCGGGCGCGCCGGCGGCGCGGCACGCCCACAGCGCGCGGCGGAGCTCGGCCTCGTCGAGGTCGTCGCCGATCATCACCAGCTCGGTCGCGGCGGCGCCGGGCCAGGCGAGGCCGCGGCGCAGCTCGAGCACGCTGCCGGACTTGTCGACGAACGCGGCCCGCTCGTCGTCCGCGAGCCGGACGAAGCCCTTGGCCCGCACGAGCCGGTCGCCGAGCGCGCCTAGCACCTCCATCAGCGCCCCGGCCAGCAGCGGCGACGGGTCGGCGAAGATCGCCGCCGCGAGCTGCCCTCGATGATGATGCCCTCGCTCTCCGTGCGCGTGCCCGTGCCCGTGCCCGTCTCCGTGGTCGTGCGGCTGTACCGCGGCGCCGCCCACCCGCACCGCCCGTCGCTCGAGCAGCCAGCCGGTCATCGCCATCGCGCCGTCGTCCGACTCCGGGAAGCTCGCCAGCTCCGCCGCCGGCGCCAGCCGAGCGATCCGCTCGCGCACCGCCTCGACCTGCGCCGCGGTCGCCCGGTCGAGCTTGCGCAGGAGCACCCGGTCCGCCGCCGCGAGCTGCGCGCGCGCCTCCTCGCGCCGGTCGAGCTGGGCCGCGCCGTCGGCGGCGTCGATCACGCAGATGACGCCCGCCGGCGCGATCGACTCGCGCACCGCCGCCGGCACCCGGTCCATCCCGTCGAGGATCGCGCCGGGCATCGCGATGCCGGTCGTCTCGAGCACGACCTGCTCCGGCTGCGAGCGCCGCACCACCTCGCCGATGCCGTCCCACAGGTCGTTCTTCGTGTCGACCTTGCAGCAGACGCAGCCGCCCGCGAGCTCGAGGACGTCACCGCCGCGGTGGACGATCAGCTTCGAGTCGATGGCGATCCGCCCGAGCTCGTTCACCAGCACGGCGAGCCGGCGCCCGTGCGGCGCCGCCAGCATGCGGTTCAGCGTCGTCGTCTTGCCGGCGCCGAGGAAGCCGGTGAGGATCGTGAAGCCGACCTGGGCCACGCGCCACCCTACCTCCCGCGCGGCAGGCCGCGCACCCGCCACGGCGCCGCGTCAGGCGCGGTCGGCCGCGGGCGGCAGCAGCCGCTCGACGTTCGCGAGCAGCACCTCGCGGACGAACGGCTTGATGACCCAGCCGTCGGCGCCGAGCCCGCTGTCGTCGCTGACGTCGGCGAGCGTGATCTCGCCCGCGGTCAGCATCACGACCGGCACGCTCTTCGTCTCCGGATCCGACTTGATACGCCGGCAGATCTCGACGCCGTCGACGCCCGGCAGCCCCGCGTCGATCAGCACGAGGTCGGGCGGCGCGCGCCGGATGCGCATCACCGCGTCGACGCCGTCGCGGCCGGCCTCCACCTGGTGCCCGCGCGAGGCGAGCACCTTGGTGACCATCCGCACGATGTCGAGCTCGTCGTCGACGACCAGGATGCGCGCCATCGGGGCCCCCTGCGGTCACTCGTCGATGATCGACTGGATGCAGGTGCGGGCGATGTCGCCGTCCCAGTCGCGGCGGTTGTCGAGGTACATGCGGATCTTGCCGTCGCGATCGATGATGAACGACTCGGGCACCGCCTTGACGCCCCAGCTATGGGCGATCGCGCCGACCTCGCCGTCCTCGGCGGTCTGGTCGAGCAGCACCGTGTACGGCGCGCCCTTCGGCAGCACCCGCTTGATCGAGTCGAAGTTGACGTCGGACGCGACGGTGACGACCTCGAAGCCGTCCTGCGCCATCTCGTCGGTGAACGTCGCCAGGCCCGGCTTCTCCGACTTGCAGACGCTGCACCACGAGCCCCAGAAGTTGAGCAGCACGACCTTGCCGTGCAGGTCGGACAGGTGGAACGGCTTGCCGGTGTAGTCGGGCGCGACCAGCTCGGGCGCCTGCACCGGCAGCAGGCCGAGCGCGCTGTTGCGCGGGTTCGAGCGCAGGCCCGCGCACGCGGCGCGCACCTCGCGGGCGGCGGCGCGCGGGGTCATCCACACGAACAGCGCCGCGATCGCCCCGGCGACGACGATGGCGCTGCCGACCATCACGAGCGTCCGCAGGTCGATGAGGTAGGGGGCGCGCCGTTCCGACATGGCCCGAATGTAGCAGGAAGACCCGGCCGGGGAGGGTGCGTCCTGAGGGCGCAGGGGCGGCGCATCCTGCTACGCTCGGAGCGTGCTCCGCGGGCAGTTCTCGACCATGGCGATCGGCGATCTCCTCGAGTGGATCGGCCGCCGCCAGGTGTCGGGGCGGCTGGTCGTCGACGGTGGCCAGGGGGTGACCCGCATCTTCCGGCTGGAGGCGGGTGCGGTGGTGTGGGCGACCTCGACGGAGCCGACCGAGCAGCTCGGCCAGATGCTGCGCGGCGCCGGCCACGTCGACGATCAGCTCCTGGCGGCCGCGCTCGCCGACGAGGCGACGCCCGGGCCGCTCGGCACCCGCCTCGTCGAGCACGGGGCGATCGCGGCGTCGACGTTGCGGGCGACCCTGCAGGTGAAGATCCGCGAGGCGCTGTGGGACCTCCACACCTGGGTCGACGGCCGCTTCGACGTCGAGCCGGGGGCGCTGACGCCGTCGCCCGGCGTCCGCGTCGTCGTCAGCGTCGGCGACGCGCTCGCGCTGGCGGCCCGGCGGGCACCGCGCTGGCCGTCGATCCGCGCGGCGATCCCGACCGATGACGTGGGCTTCGCGCCGGGGCCCGGGCCGACGCCGACCGCCGGCTACCTGCCGTTCGACGACCTCAAGCTGCGCGCGGCCGCGGTGACCGGGCTGCCGGTGCGCGCGCTGGTGGCGGCGATGGGCGGTCATCGCTTCGCGGTGCTCGACCGGCTGGCGACGCTGGTCGAGACCGGCGCGCTCGTGATCGCGCCGGCGACCGCGGTCGAGCCCGACGTCGACGCGCTGGTCAAGCTCGCCGACGAGCGCGCGGAGGCCGGCGCGTGGGCGGCGGCGCTGGCGGTCGCGTCGGAGGCGGTCGCGGCGGCGCCCGGCGACGCGGTGGTCGCGGCGCTCTACCGCCGCATCGAGCGCGCGCGGGTCGGCTCGCTGGCGCGCGCGCTGCTCGCGCCGGCGCGGGTGCCCGAGCTGCGGCGCAGCCCCGACGAGCTGGCGCAGAGCGAGTTGACCGAGCTCGAGCGCACGCTGCTCCACGCCGTCGACGGGCGCTGGGACCTGCTCACCCTCATCGATCACGCGCCGGTGCGGTCCGCGGAGGCGCTGCTCGTCTTCGCGCGCCTCGCCGAGCGCGGGATCATCGAGCTAACCTGATGGAGGTGGTCGAGCCCGGAACCCTGACCGCGTCGCCGACCGAGGACGCGACGGTCGACGACGCGCCGGCTCCGCTGCAGCTCCTGCCCCGAAGCGGCATCGGCGTCGACGGCACCGACCTCGTCATCGCGCCGCGCGGCAACCCGGTCATCCGGCTGGACGCGCGGCTGCTCGATCGCGTCGAGCTGATCGGCCGCTCGCCGGTCGGCGCCGCGGTGACGTCGGGCGCGGCGGCGGTCGGCGCGGTCGCCGGCGGGCTCGCGCTGGTGCCCGGCGGCGTCATCACCGCGCTCGCGCTCGGCTACCTCGCGTACGAGCGCGGCGCCGAGGCGCGCCGGCGCGCGCGCAGCCGCGACCTCCTGCTCGCGCTCGGCGATCTCGAGGTCGCGCTCCACGTCGTCGACGGTCCCGACGCCGCCAAGCGGATCGCGGACCGGCTGGCGCCGTACACGCGCGGCGCGCCGATCTCGCGGCCCGAGGTCTACGAGGACGCGAAGCGGCGCCTGGCGGCCGGCGCGGCGGGCGACGGTGGCCGGGTCGCGCGGCGCGAGCTGGCGCGCGCGCTGGCGGTCGGCGACGACACCGTGCACGTCGTCGGCGGCTTCCTGCAGATCGGCACGATCGGCTTTCGCCTCGAGGAGGTGCGCGAGGCGGCGCTGCGCGGCGCGAACCTCGCGTTGCCCGGCGGCCGCTTCGTGCAGGCCGCGCTCGGCCTCCTGGTCGTCGCCGCCGACGAGCGCGCGCGCCAGGGCGAGGACCTGACCGCCCTCTCTCGCCGCATCGGCGCCTACGAGGCCTGGTCCGGCCGCACCGCAGGCCGCTGAGCCACCGGCACCGCGAGGTTCCGAAGCCGGGAACCAAGCGTCAGCGAGGTTCCTCTGCCGGCATCTCCGCTTCTCGGGCCGAAGATCCCGAGCCGTTGCGCCACGCGAAGCGCCAGTCGCTATGGCGCGGCCGAGCCGGAGCCGGCGGCCGAGCCGGAGCCGGCAGCCGAGCCGGAGCCCGCAGCCGAGCCGGAGCCCGCCGCCGAGCCGGAGCCCGCCGCCGAGCCGGAGCCCGCCGCCGAGCCGGAGCCGGTGTCGTCCTCCTCACCTTCGGCCTCGAAGCCGCCCTCGTCGGAGCCGGAGCCCGCCGCCGAGCCGGAGCCCGCCGCCGAGCCGGAGCCCGCGGCCGAGCCGGAGCCCGCCGCCGAGCCGCTGCCGCTCCCACTGCCGCTGTCGTCGTCCCCGTTGTCGTCGTCCTCGAAGCTGCCGCCCGAGTCGTCCGGACTGCCGTTCTCCTCGACCCACTCCTTGAGGACCCTGTCCTGGCACGCCTTGCGGCACTCGGTCAGGTCGTCGGTCGGCGCCTTGTCCTTGCAGTCGTCGAGCTCCGCCGCCGGCTTGCGCTTGCAGTTCGTGACGTCCGTGAACAGGCCCAGGCAGTTGTCCCGCTCGAACTCGTCCGTGATCGCCCCGCAGTCGGCCTGCTTCTTCACCGTGCCGTCGGGCAACGTCACCTCGTTGACGTTGATCACCGCCTGCGCGCTCGCCTTCACGATCGAGTCGAGGCTGCCCAGCGTGTCGCGTGGCGTCGGCGGCGGCACCACCGTCAGCCCCGGGATGTAGGTCACCACCAGCAGCGAGATCAGCACCGTCAACATGAACGGCAACGTCGCGATCGTCACCTCGAGCAGCGGCTTCCTGAACTTGAAGCTCGAGATGAACAGGTTGAGGCCGATCGGCGGGTGCAGGTAGCCGATCTCGAGGTTGAGCAGGAAGATGACGCCCAGGTGGTACGGGCTGATGTCGTACGCGTGCGCGACCGGCGCGATCAGCGGCACGACGATCAGGATCGCCGAGAAGATGTCCATCACCATGCCGGTCAGCAGCAGGAGCACGTTGAGCGCGAGCAGGAACGCCCACCGCGAGTGGATGTGGTGGGTCGTCCAGTGCACGAGCTTGGTCGGCACCCCCGCCGTCACCAGGTAGTTCGTCAGCGCGGTCGCCGAGTAGATGATGATGAAGATGGCGCCGATGAGCGCCATCGACTCCTTCGTGATCGCCCACAGCATCTTCGGCTCGAGGTCGCCGAAGATGAACATCTCGACGACGATGAGGTAGAGGATGGTGAGCGACGCGATCTGCGAGATGTCGCCGAGGCCGAGCGCCAGGCAGGCGAGGATGAAGACCGGCAACAGGATGATCGGCAGCGCGCCGGGCAGGCTGGCCAGCAGCTCCTTCGCGACGAACGCCTGCCGCGGCACCTTCTTGATGATCGCGATCGCGACCACCAGCGTGGTCAGCATCGCGATGAGCACGATGCCGGGCAGGATGCCGGCGAAGTAGAACCGCTCGGTCGCCCACTCCCACTGCCAGTGGTCGCCGATCGGGATGCGCTGGAGGCCGTAGATGGTGCCGAACAGGATGATCGGCAAGGCCGGCGGGAACAGCAGGCCGACCGAGCCGGTGCCGGTCACCAGGCCGAGCGCGAACCGGTCCGGGTAGCGCTGCTTGATCAGCGCCGGCATGAGCAGGCCGCCGAGCGCGACGATCGTCACGCCCGAGGCGCCGGTGAAGGTCGTGTAGACCGAGCAGGCGAGGATGGTGACGATGCCGAGGCCGCCGGGCACCCAGCCGAGCGCGGCGTTGGCGAAGCGGACCAGCCGCTCGGCGGTCTTCGACGCCGCCATCACGTAGCCGGCGTAGATGAACAGGGGTATCGACGAGAAGATCGTCGCCTTGTCGCTGGTGCCGAGGCTGAAGAACTCGTAGACGAAGCCGCCGAAGTCCTTCGAGAACGTCTTCGTGCCGGTGTAGGCGCCGAGCGCGGTGATGAAGAGCATCACCGCGAACAGCGGCGAGCCGATCAGGAACGCGAGGCAGAGGAGGATGATGAGGAGGGTCAGCATGTCAGCCCGCCAGCTCGGGCTCGGGCGCGGTCTTGCCCTGCCGCAGGTAGTCGACCTCGATGATCACGTGGCAGACCACGTGGAACGCGATGAGCCCGGCGGCGATCGGGATGAGCAGGGCGATCGTCGTCGGCGGCAGGAGATCGTAGTGCTGCTTCTCGAGCGTGAGGGCGTGGTGGATGAGCTGGCCGGCGTAGAGCAGGAGGCCGGCGGCGATCAGCGTGAACAGGTTGGTGAACACCCGCACGACCGCCTTCACCTTGGTCCCCATCAGCGCCGACACGAGGTCGAGGCCGAAGTTCCGCCGGCTCTGCGCCGCGTAGGCCGCGCCGATCATGCCGATCGAGAACGCGCTCACCCGCGACAGCTCGATCGCCCACAGCGGGCGCTTGGCGAACCCGAGGTCGGCGATGGTGCGGTAGAGGCCGGTGAACACCAGCGCCGCGAACGCGAGGAACAGGACCGCCCGCTCGACCCGGCCGACGAAGTCGTCGACGTGGGTGATCGCGCGCGCGAGCGGCGGCGCGTCGACCTCGTGGCCGTGGCCGCCCTGGACCGCCACCGACTTCGGCTCGTCGGCCGGCGGCGCCGCGGGCTCGGCGGGCTCGGTGCCCGGCCGCAGCACGAGGACCAGCACGATCCCGACCACGGACAGGAGGAGGCCGACGAAGAACCAGCCGGCCCGCTTGCGGTGCCTGCGGTCGGCGATCTCCGACGTGATCGCGCCCGTGATCAGCGCGAGGAAGATGGATAGGACGAGCATGGTGGCCGGCGACCCCCTTGGCGCTCCAGTCTAAGCCATCCGCGGCGCCGCCCGCGCGCGGAGGTCGCCGAAAACACGGAGGGCGCCGACCGGGCCGGCGCCCTGGCTCGACCACCGTCGTCAGCGATCGATCGGGCGATCGGGCGATCGGCCGATCGGCGCCCGGGCAACCCGCGCCCGATCGCGCGTCGTACCCGCCCTGCCCGAGCTGCGCGGACGTCAGTGCGTCGTGGCGGCGGCCGGCGTGGCCGCGGCGCCGCCGGGGGCCGGAGCGGCCGCCGCGGGGTGCTTCGCGCGGTACTCGTCCCGGTACTTCAGCACCATCGCGAGCTCGTCCTTCGAGTACATCTTGCCGGTCTGCTGGGCCCACACGGCCTGCGCCGCCTTGTCGAACGCCGACATCATGTCGACCGGCGTCTCGGTGATCTTCACGCCCTTGCGCACCATCTGCTTCTGCGCGCTCTCGTTGTCGTGGCGGATCTGCTTGCGCAGCGTCCTCGACATGCCGCGGGCGATCTTGGCGACCAGGTCCTGATCGTCCTTCGAGATCTTCTTGATGGTGTCGAGCTTCACGACCGTCGCGCCGATCGCGAAGCTGAGCGGCATCGAGGTCATGTACTTGACCTTGGTGTTCCACTGCAGCGCCACCGCGGCCAGCGGCGAGCCGTAACAGGCGTTGATGCGCCCGGTGGTGAGGTTCGGCTCGACCTCGGGCACGCCGAGCGGCACGCCCGAGATGTCGAGCTGCTTGTACATGGCGCGGACCAGGCCGTCGTCGCCCCACATCCAGATCTTGGCGCTCTTGAGCGCGTCGATCGACGTCATCGGATCCTTCGACATGAAGTAGATCCAGCCGACCTCGCCGCGGTCCTGCAGGCGGAAGCCCTTGGCCTCGAACTTCTTCTGGAAGTAGGGCCACATCTTGTCGGCGACGTAGTCGAGCTCCTCGGCCGACGCGAACATGCGCGGCAGCTCGAGCACGCGGATCGACTCGTCGATGAGCGACAGGCCGACCGAGGTGAACGCGCCGCCGTCGAGCTGGCCGAGGTTCATCTTGCGGACGACGTCGCGCTCGTCGCCCTGCACGCCGCCGGCGTAGTACTTGATGGTGACCCGGCCGGCGGTCTTGTCGGCGATCTCGGCCGAGCCCTTGCCCAGCACCTTCATCCACGAGCTGCCGTCGGGCGCGAGCGTGGCGAGACGGATCTCGACGTTGTCGGCGGCGGCGACGCCGGCCCCGGCGGCGGACGACACCGCGAGCGCGCCGGCGGAGGCCAGCGCGAGCAGGGCGTGGCGGGTGAGCTGGGTGGTTCGCATCAGAAGAGCTCCTTTTCGATCGACAGGTAGCGGCGAGCGCGCCGCTGCGCGATCTCGTTGGCCAGGCGCTGCTCCGGCCAGATCGCCGGATCGGTCTGGAGGACCTTGAGCAGCTCGTCGTGGAACAGCTTGCGGTCCTGCGTCATCACGCCGACCCGCCGCGCGTACTGCACGCGGGCGAGCAGGAACTTGTCGCCGGTCAGCTCGAGCGCCTTCTTGAAGTGCTCGGTCGCCTTCGCCGCGTCGCCGCCGAGCTGGGCGCCGGCCGCGGTGTAGACCATGCCGAGCGCGACGTGGGGCAGGGCGGCCAGCGCCTTGTCGGCCGGCGGGTGCTTGGCGTCGAGCTCGACGACCCGCTCGAGCATCGCCTTGGCGGTCGCGAGCTGCGCGACCATGTCGATGTTGTCCTTGTTCTGGTTGATCGCCGACGCCAGGCCGATCGCCGCCCACATCATCGGCGTGCGCTTGCCGCTGCCGGTGTCGTGGATGAGCTTGGTCACCGTGTCGGTGTCGGAGAAGATCTGCTTCTGCCAGCGCGAGCCGAGCTGCTTGAGCGCGTAGTTCATGCAGCGGATGAACATCTTGGTCGCCCGCGTCGAGTGGTACTGCGCGGCGTCGAAGTCCTTCTTGATCGTCGCCTGCTCCCACTCGTCCTCGACGAAGCCGACGCCGTACTGGCAGTAGCCCTCGGCGAGGATGCCGAGGAGCTGCGGGTTGTTCGGCGACACCACCCAGAAGCCCTCTACGGTCTTGAGGGTGCCCGGGATGGCGCGCGCGGCCAGCTCGTAGTCCGACTCCATCTTGAGCGAGGGCTGCGCGCGGGCCAGCACCTTCGCCGTGGTGTTGACCGTGACCTGACCCAGGTCGCACGCGCCGAGCGCGAACGTGGTGAGGCCGGCGAGGAGGGCGGCCATGGGCAGACCGGGGCGGCGGAGCGGAAGGGCGAGCGACATTCCGTCAGGTCCTTGGGACGAGGTTCGAGGGCGGGGATTCAACGCCGTGCACACGCGGCCGCGACGTGCCCCAGCGCGGAGGCTAAGTGAGCGAAAGGCGCGAGTCAACGCGCGGGGGGCGGCGGCGGCGGGCTGCTACACTGACGCGATGCGCAGGCCGGCCCTCGCCGCCGTCGTCGCGATCGCCGCCTGCGACATCACGCTGGGCGGCGGCACGGCGGCGCCCGGGCGGCAGGCGACGTTGGTGGTCGCGCGGCCGTCGGACTCGGTGTCGCTCGATCCGGCGCGGGTGTCGGACATCGAGTCGGCCGAGGTCAACCTGCTCCTCTACGACACGCTGGTCCGCTACCAGCCGGAGTCGGGCGAGCTGACGCCGTGGCTGGCGACGTCGTGGTCCGTCGACGGCGGCGGCACGGTGTGGACCTTCCACCTGCGGCCGGGTGTCCGCTTCTCGGACGGTACGCCGGTCGACGCCCCGGCGGTGGCGTGGAACGTGTCGCGCCAGGTGGACCCGTCGCACCCGTTCCACCACGGCCACTTCGTCGCGTGGGACAGCGGCATGGTCGAGATCCGCCGGGTCGAGGTCGTCGATCCGCTGACGGTCCGGCTCACGCTCGACGCGCCGTACGCGCCGTTCCTCGCCAGCCTCAGCCGGGCGCCGATGGCGATCGTGTCGCCGGCGGCCGCGGCGCGGACGCACGACGACCTCGGCCACCACCCGGTCGGCAGCGGGCCGTACCTGCTCGAGAGCTGGGTCGCCGGCAACCGCATCACGCTCGTGCGCAACCCGCGCTACTGGGGGCCGCGGCCGAGCTTCGCGCGGCTGGTCTTCGAGGCGGAGCCGGATCCGCGCCAGCGCCTGGTCGACCTCGAGAGCGGCGCGGTCGACCTCAGCCGGGGCGTGCGGCCCGACGAGCTCGGCTACGTGTCGCTGCACCCGGGGCTCCTGCTGCAGCGGCCGCCGAGCGACAGCGTCGTCTACCTGGCGTTCCAGTGCGGGCGGCCGCCGTTCGCCGACCAGGGCGTGCGGGCGGCGATCGCGCTGGCGATCGACAAGGCCGCGATCGTGCGGGCGGCGTACCAGGACCTGGCGATCCCGGCGTCGTCGCCGGTGCCGCCGACGCAGTGGGGCCACTACCAGCCGGCCGACGAGCCGGGGCCGGACCTGCCGGCGGCGCGGCGGCTGCTGGCGGCGCGGGCGGCGGCCGGCGCGATCGATCTGTCGCGCACCTACAAGCTCTACCTGCCGTCGACGCCGCGGGCCTACCTGCCGGAGCCGGAGGTGCTGGCGCGCGCGCTGCGCACGAACCTCGAGGCGGTCGGGCTGCACGTCGAGCTCGTGCTGCAGCCGATCGAGCAGCACCGGGCCGACACCAGCCGGGGCCTCCACGACCTGGCGGTGTTCGGCTGGAACGGCGAGATCGACGATCCGGACGACTACCTGTCGCTGCTGTCGAGCGGCGCGATCGGCCCCGGCTGGAGCCGCAACATCGCCTTCTACCGCGACGACGACGCCGACGCGCTGCTGGCGCGCGCGCGCCGCGAGCCGAGCCGCGCCGAGCGCGAGCGGCTCTACGCGGAGGTCCAGGTGCGGCTGGCCCACGACGCGCCGTGGGTGCCGCTCGCCCACCCGCAGACGGCGATCGCGGCGCGCGACGAGCTGAGCGGCATCTTCCTCGGCCGCGGCGGCGTCATCGACTACGGCGCGATCCAGCGGCACCCGCGATGACGACGGCCGGGCGCGACGAGCGGGGCCGCGAGCGCCGCGAGCCCCGGGGCAGCTCCCGCGAGGACGCGGCCGAGCGCGCCAAGCGCGCGAGCAGGCCGGAGTTGCAACCATGAACCTCGTCCGAGCCATCGGCGGCGTGCTCGCGTGGCCGGCGCGGCGGGTGCGGCGGGCGCGGCTGCGCACGAAGCTGGTGTTGTCGCTGTCGGTCGCCGCGCTGGTGCCGATGCTGCTGGTCGGCGTGCTCGCGTCGGGCGTCGTGTTCGGCAACCTCGAGGGCAGCCTGAAGCAGGACGCGCGCCGCCAGCTCGACGTCGGCCTCAACCTGACGCTGCGCTCGATCGAGCGGATCGGCCACGAGACGACGCGGCTCGCCGGCCAGCGCGACCTGCCGTCGGCGATCGTCGCCGGGCCGGAGGCGATCGCCGATGTCCTGGCGCGGGTCGGCCCGTACCTGCCGGCGGCGCTGGTGCAGATCGCCGACGCCCGCGGCCACCTGATCGTGTCGTCGGCGATCGGCGGCGACGACGCGCGGTTCGCCGGCCTCGGCCGCAAGGACGGCGAGCCCGCGCTGCTCGCCGCCATCGACGGGCCGCCGCGCGTCACCCTCGAGCGCACCGACAGCGGCGTCGCCGTGCGGGCGAGCGCGCCGATCGTCGGCGCCGGCCTCGACGCCACCGGCGTGGTCGTGCTGACCACGCCGCTCGACGGCGGCTTCGCCGACACCCTGCGGGCCGCGCTCGGCGGCGACGTGCTGATCGGCGAGATCGATCAGCCGCTGATCTCGACGATCCGCGACCGCGACGGCGTGCGCGCCGAGCCGGTCACCTTGCCGGCGCGCACCGCCACCGCGATCCGCGAGCGGCGCCGGCCGATCGCGACCGTCGACATCGGCGGCCGCCAGTACACGGTGGCGCTCACCGCGCTCGGCCTTGGCCGCGCGGTCGCGACGTTCGGCGTCGCCCTCGATCGCGCGCCGCTCGTCCGCGCGCGGCGGGTCGCCGGCCGCTCGCTGGCGGTGTCGGGCGCGCTCGCGCTCGTCTTCGCGTTCGTGGTCGCCGGCCTGCTCGCCCGCCAGGTCGGCCGGCCGATCGCGACGCTCCACCGGGGCGCGGTCGCGGTCAGCCGTGGCGAGCTCGACCACCGCATCGAGGTCGCCGGCGCGCCCGGCGACGAGATCGGCGACCTCGCCGCCGCGTTCGCCCACATGACCGAGACGCTCAAGGAGAACCAGCTCCACCTGGCCGAGGCGCAGGGCGAGCTCGAGCGCAAGGTGCGCCTGCGCACCGCCGAGCTGACGACCATCAACGTCGAGCTCGGCCGCGCGCTCGCCGACCTGCGCAACACCCAGGCGCAGCTCGTGCTGTCGGAGCGGATGGCGAGCCTCGGCCTCCTGGTCGCCGGCGTCGCCCACGAGATCAACTCGCCGTCGGCGGCGATCCGCGGCGCCGCCGACGCGATGACCGGCATGGTGACGGCGTTGACCGAGCCGACCCACGACCTCGCCGCGTCGGTGACCGACCCGGAGGCGCGGGCGATGCTGCTCGCCCGCCTCGAGCGCGAGGGCCAGACGCTCGCCGCCCGCCCGCTGCCGGTCGGCTCGTCGGTGCGGCGGGCCAGCCGCGAGCTGCGCGGCCTGCTGGCGCCGATCGCCGGCGCGGCGGCGCCGGAGCTGGCCACCCGGCTCGCCGAGGCCGGCGCCG
>DASZXE010000926.1:0-7522 GCA_035546475.1 Kofleriaceae bacterium | reverse complement strand
CGCGCGTCAGCGGCGCGGCCCGGGTCGCCCTTGCCGTCGATCCGCGGGCTTGCGCGTGCCGCCGGCCGCCGGGCGAGGCTGCGGCGCGGACGGCGGGTCGCTCGCCTGGTGGATCTTCGACGGGCGGCCGGGTGGCTGGCGGGGTCCCTCGGCGCGAGCGCGGGCCGGGGCCGGGCCCGGCGACGGTGCCGGCCGCCGCGCCGCCGCCTTGCCCAGCAGCGGCGGGTGCCAGCCGAAGTGCTCGACGTCGACGCGCGGCTTGCCGAGGTGCAGCACGGTGACGCCGTCGTCGGCGAGCCGGCGGGCCTGCACCTCCGGACCGCCCGGCAGCTTGTCGAGCATCGTGCCGTCGTCGTGGACGACCCGCCAGTACGGCGCGATCGCGCCGCCGCGCAGCGCCCGCTCCTCCTCGGCGGCCTCGCCGACGATGCGGAGGAAGATCCCGGTCGTCATCGGGCACGTGTAGTCGGCCCGGTGGTTGCGCGCCATGTTCGCGCGCAGCTCGCCGACCGCGAGCACGCGGCCCTCCGGAATGCGCCGCACGATCGCATCGACCTCGAGCGGCGACGGCACCAGCATGCGCCCCGGCGGATAGCTCGATCCCTTCGCCGCCTCGAGCACCTCGACCTTCGGCGGCGCCGCGCCGTCGCGCTTCTCGATCGCGGACTTCGCCATCGCGCCCATCTTCGCACGCCACGCCCCGGCCGAAAACGCGACACGCTGGTCGAAGCTCTCGATCGTCGCCACATGCCCGAGGCGATGATCGACGCGATGACCGAGGCGATGACCGAGGCGATGACCGAGGCGATGACCAAGGCGCACCGCAACGATGTCGTCCCGAGCGAGCGGCTCACGTGGCTCGAGATCTGCGCCCGCTATCCCGCCGAGTGGGTCTGCTTGATCGACGCCGAATGGATCGACGAAGGCTCCATGCTCTTCCGCACGGCTGTCGTCGTCGTCCACAGTCCAGACTACGCGAGCTCCTTCCACGCCCCCGAGCTGTACGAGGAGAGCATTCACTTGTTCACCGGCCAGCCCGGCAAACCCTCCACGTGGGCTCGTGAGATCGGTTCGCTTTGATCCCGACGCGGATCTGATCCGCGTCGGCGCATTCGTCGCCGGTCGGTCGGAGAGACGCGCCGCGCGTCTCGCGCTCGATACCGCGTCGTCGACGACGATCCTGACGCCCGAGTTCGTGACGCTCCTCGGCTACGACCAGCGCGACGTTGGGCGCCGGACGGTGATCCGCAGCGCGATCGGCAGCGAACCCGGTTACCTGCTCCAGGTGAAGCGCTTCACCGCGCTCGGTCTCAGCATCGCCGATCTCACCGTCCACGCGCACTCGCTACCCGCCGGCTATGACATCGACGGGCTGCTCGGGCTCAGCTTCCTCCGCCACTTCAACCTCGAGCTCCGCATCGCGGAGGGGTTGAGCCGCGTCGAGCGCGCCGTCCCGGTCGGGTAGCGGGGCCTCGGCGCCGGCGAGGTGCGCCTTGATCGCCGCCGCCACCGCCTTGTTCATGCCCGGCGCGCGCGCGAGCTCCGCCTCGGTCGCCTTCGCGATCGCCGCCACCGAGCCGAAGTGGCGCAGGAGCCCCTGGCGCCGCCGCGCGCCGACGCCCGGGATGTCGTCGAGCGTCGAGCGCAAGGCCGCCTTGCTGCGCCGCTCGCGGTGGAACGTGTTCGCGAACCGGTGCGCCTCGTCGCGCAGCCGGGCCAGCAAGAACAGCTCGGCCGTGTTCGGCCGCAGCGCCACCGGCTCCTTGATGCCGCGCCGGTAGACCCGATCCGGCGCGTCGCCCGCCGCCAGCTCGCGCTCCTTGGCGAGCGAGATGACGTCCATCGCGTCCTCGCGGTCGAGCTGGAAGCCGAGGTCGGTGAGCGCCGCCACCGCCATGCCGAGCTGGCCCTTGCCGCCGTCGACGACGAGCAGGTCGGGCAGCGCCCACGCCGGGTCGTCGCGGCCCGCCCGCCGGAACCGCCGCGACAGCACCTCGTACATCGACGCGAAGTCGTCGTTGCCCGACGAGCGCACCTTGAACTTGCGGTACAGGTTGCGGGCCGGCGCGCCGTCGACGAACGTCACCATCGAGGCCACCGTCTCGACGCCCTGCACGTGCGCGATGTCGAAGCACTCGATCCGAGTCGGCCGCCGGTGGAGCCCGAGCCGCGCCTGCAGCTTGTCGAGCGACGCGTCGATGTCGGCGCCCTGATCGCGGCGCGCGATCATCGCCGCCGCCGCGTTCTTCTGCGCCAGCTCGAGCAGCCGCACGCGCGTCCCCCGCTGCGGCGCGACGATCTTCACCCGCTTGCCGCGCACCGAGCCGAGCCAGTCGGCGAGCGGCTCCGGCTCCGGCAGCTCGACCGGCACCACGATCTCGTCGGGGACGAACGTGCCGGTCGCGTAGTACTGCTGGACGAACGCCGCCATCAGCTCGGCGTCCGGCAGCTCCTGGTCGCGCTGGCCGACGCTGCGCTTGCCGACCAGCTTGCCGGCGCGCACGAACAGCACGCTGACCTCGGCGGTGTCGCCCTCGCGGTGGAGGCCGAACACGTCCTGATCGACGAAGTCGTCCTGCACGATGTGCTGGCGCGACACCGTCCGCTCGACGGCGCCGATCGAGTCGCGCGCGGCGGCCGCCAGCTCGAACTCCTCGCGCTCGGCGTGCGACGTCATGCGCTGGCGCAGGCGCGCGACCAGCTCCTTGTCGCGGCCCTCGAGGAAGAGGCCGACGTCGTCGACCTGCTCGCGGTACTGCTCGGCGGAGACCGGCAGCGCGCACGGCCCGGGGCACCGCTTAATCTGGTACTGCAGGCAGACCTTGCCGCGGTGCTCGAGCACGTGGTCGGTGCAGGTGCGGAGCTGGAAGTGCCGGTTGAGGATGCGCAGCGTCTCGCGGCACGACGTCGCCGAGTGGTACGGGCCGAAGTAGCGGGCGCCGTCGTCCTTGATGTTGCGGGCGACCTCGACGCGCGGGAACTGGGCGGCGCGCGGCGCCTCCGGGTCGGTCGACGGCGGCCGCAGCCGCAGCACGAGGTACTGCTTGTCGTCGCGCAGCCGGACGTTGAACTTCGGCTGGTGCTGCTTGATGAGGTGGTTCTCGAGGAGCAGCGCCTCCTTCTCGTCCGTGACCACGACCGTGTCGATGGTCGCGAGCGCGCGGCCGAGGAAGCCGGCGGCGACGAAGAACCGCTCGTCGCCGCCCGGCCGGAAGTACTGGCGCACGCGGGCGCGGAGGTTCTTGGCCTTGCCGACGTAGATCACCTTCCCGGCGGCGTCCTTCATCAGGTAGACGCCGGGATCGGTGGGGATGCGGTCCAGGATATCGGCGGCCAGCTCGGCCACGGCAGCTCCGGTCGGTCGGGGCCAGCATAGGCCACGGTGGCCGCGCTGGCGACCGCGAGCCAGGCTCGGACCGTGCGTGTCGAGATCGGTCCGGGTTGGTTCTGGGCCCGGGCCGATCGATCGACGCGAGGCCGTCCTGGCCAGCGTCGTGAGCCGCGTCCACCGCGGGCGCGGCGGCTACCGGCGGAGGATCACGCCGGCGCCGTCGGGCGCGCGCACCTGGATCGCGCGGCGGTGGTGGCGGTGCCCGAAGAAGCGCGGCGGCGGAGCGTCGTAGGCGGCGCCGTCGTCGTCGGGCGCGGCGGCATCGGGCGGGGCGCCGGGCGGGCCGAAGCCACGGCCGTCGAAGCCGGGAGGCGGTCCGGCCTGATCGTCGTAGCCGGGCGGCGGTCCGTCCTGATCGTCGAAGCCCGGACCGGCCTGATCGTCGTAGCCGGGCGGCGGTCCGCCTCGATCGTCGAAGCCCGGACCGGCCTCGTCGTCGAAGCCCGGACCGGCCTGATCGTCGAAGCCCGGCGGCGGCCCACCTCGATCGAAGCCCTGGTCGAAGCCCCGATCGCGGCCCTGATCGAAGCCCTGGTCGAAGCCCGGCGGCGGCCCCCCGCGATCCTCGGCGCCCGGGGGCGGCCCGCCATCATCGCCCGGCCGCTGGCATCCGCCCGGGCCGCCGCGACCATCCGCCATCGGCCCGCGCATCATCCCGCCGCGCGGCCCGCCGGCGTGTCCCCACCCACGCCCCATCATCATGCCGCCTCGCATGCGACCGCGGCCCCAACGAGGCCTCATCATGCGCCCCGGCGGACCCATCGGCCGCCCGCCGGGCGCCATCATGCGCCCGGGCGGCGCCGCGAGCTCTCCGCGGTCGGGCGCGTCGTCGGCGAGCGGCGGCGCCTCGACCTCGTCTCCCGGACCGCCATCCTGGTCGCCCGCGATCGGCGCGGCGGCCTGGTCACCCTGATCGCCCGCGGTCGGCGCGGGCGGGCCGTGTTCGTCATCGGCGAACGCGTTGCCGGCGAACGCGGCTGTGATCAGCAACGCGAGCGCGGCGGACTGCTTCATCATGTTGCGACTCCTCTGTCCTCGTCGAGGACCACCACGCCTTCTGCACCCGTCGCGCCACCGCGCCCGCCTCGCAACTGCGCGACCCCGCACGCGTGCAAGAACTGCCGGTGCGGAACCCGCACTCGCTCCTGCATCGCTCGCAGATCGCCTGCAGCCCCGACGCAGCTCGACGAGCGTTCGCCTTCAGCTCGCCTTCAGGAACGCACGACGCCGCCGCTCGATTCCTCGCGCCGCGCCCGCGGCCGCGCCGGTCAGAACATCCGCCGGCAATCGCCGACGGTCACCATGATCAAGATCGGGATCAGGATCAGCACGCCGATCATGAACACGGTCGCCTCGATCTTCGGGTTCGCGCGCCGCCGCGTGACCAGCTCGTACCCGAGGAACGCGAGCCGCGCCCCGTCGAGCGGCGGCAAGGGGAACAGGTTGAACAGCCCCAGGTACACGTTCAGCATCATCAGCAGCAGGAACGTCGCGACCCAGCCGCTCTCGATCGCCTGCTTGATGACGACCGTGATGCCGGCCGGCCCGGCGGCCTCGAGCTCCGCCTTGCGCGTCACCACCTGCCACAGCCCGCCGAGGATCTGCTTCGACTGCCGCCACGGGTACAGCACCGCCTCGCGCACCGCCTCCAGCGGGCCGACCGGCTCGCTCCCCAGCGACTGCCGGTCGTTGATGAGCGACACGCCGATGCGGTAGCAGGGTCCGCCGGCGCAATCGGCGTCGCGCCGCGGGTGGATCACGATCGGCGGCAACAGCTCCTGCGTGCAGTGCACCGGCACCAGCCGCGGCCCCGGCCCGGGCGCCGGCGCATCCAGCGAGCAGCGCTTGCGCAGGACGGTGAGCGAAGCCGGGCGGTCGCCGAAGTGGGTGCGCAGCGAGTCCTTCTGCCCGCGCGGTCCGTCGAGGTAGACCGGCACGCCGTCGACGGCGAGGATCCGGTCGTCGACCTCGAGCTTGCCCACCGACGCGCCGTCCTTGCTGACGTCGGCGATCGCGAAGTAGTCGATGTGGCGGTCGTAGCCGTGGCACGCGTACAGCACGTAGGCGAGCCCGACCGCGGCGAGCACGTTGGTGAACGGCCCGGCGAAGATCGTCGCCATGCGCTGCCACACGGGCCGGTTCGGGTACGCGAGCGGGTCCTCCGGGTCGACGTCCTCGGCGAGGTTCATCCCGCGGATCTCGACGAAGCCGCCGAACGGGATCGGCGCGATCTGGTAGATCGTGTCCTTCTTCGAGCGCCAGCGGATGATGCCGGGCCCGAAGCCGATCGAGAAGCGCTCGACCTTCATGCCGCACCACCGCGCCACGATCAGGTGCCCGGCCTCGTGCACCATGATCAGGAAGCCGAGGGCGAAGATGGCGCCGACCACTTGTCCCATTGCGCGACACTATAGCAGCGCACTCCCGCGCCGCGCCCGCGCCGACGCTATCTCCGCTGATCGAGCGCGTGCTGCAACCGCATCAGGGCGAGGTTGGCCTGCCGCTCGAGCTCGCTGAGCGGCGGGCCGGTCAGCTCCTCGCCGTGCGCGAGCCGGTCGACGGCGTTCCAGTACGCCAGCCGGGCGTCCACGTACGCGCCGAGCGAGTCGTGCAGCTCCTTCAGCTTCGCCGGCGGCTCGGCGAGGGCCGCGAGCCGCTCGTGCATCGCGCGCCAGGGCGGCAGCACGTCGGCCTCCATGTGCCTCGCGATGTCGGCGTCGTTGATCTCGTGCGCCTTCGACTTCCGGATCAGGTCGTTGAAGATGGCCCCGGTGCGGTGCTCCATGTCGGAGAAGTCGTTCACCGCGCGCGCGAGGTCGGCGCCCGAGCTGGGCTGGCGCAGGGCGAACACGGCGGCGGCGATCGCGGCGAGGCCGACGGCGGTCACGGCCGCGAGGCGCGTCATCGACCGCGCCGGCGGCACCCGCCGCCACTCGAGCGCGATGGCGACGGCGAAGCCGACGACGAGCCCGCCGACGTGGGCCGCCATGTCGATCGACGGGATGCGCAGGCCGAGATAGACGTTGATGGCGAGCACGACGAGGAGGTTGCTCGTGGCGAGCCGCAGCGCCTTCCGGTCGATGCGATCGCGGTGGATGAGGAGCCACGCGCCGAGGGCCGCGAAGACGCCGAAGATCGCCCCCGACGCGCCGACCGAGGGCGTCATCGTGTGGCGGAGGACGGTCGCGAGGCCGCCACCGAGCCCGGCGAGCAGGTAGAGCGCCACGAAGCCCGCGCGACCGTACATGCGCTCGACGAGCTGGCCGGTCGCCCACAGGCCGTACATGTTCACGACCAGGTGGATCAGCCCGGCGTGGAGGAACATGGCGGTGACGAGCCGCCACGGCTCGCCGCCGAGGGTGAACGGCGCCTGGTTCGCGCCGAGGGCGAGCAGCTTGCCGGGGGTCGGCGACATCGGATCGGCGCCGAGCGCGACCTCGATCGCGAAGGCGATCACGTTGAGCGCGATGAGCGCGATCGTGACGACCGGCGCGGGGAGCGGCGCGGGCGCGGGGCGTCGCTGCGGACGGGACGACATCCCCGCACGATGCCACGGCGCGCGCGCGGCGGCTCGCTGGCCCCTCCGCAATGCGGCTCGGCCGATCCGTCGCCCGCGGGTTCGCCCGCGACCGATCGTCGCCCGGTCCTCCGCCCACCGCGTCGCCGCACTATCGACGGGTGCAGCGCGGCGCCCGCGACCGATCGTCGCCCGGCTCTCTCCGCCCACCGCGCCGCCGCGATCGGGCCGGTGCACGCGCGGCGAACGCGCCCCGTCGCCGCCGCTCTCCGTCGACCGCGCCACCACGATCGGGCCGGTGCACGCGCAGCGAACGCGCCGCGATCGTCGCCGCGCCATTCCCCCCGAAGGACCGCTCGCGCCTAGGAGCCTGGCCCCGTAACACGGGGGCGGTGCCTGCGCGCGGGGGCTCGGCCGCGGGTCGGGTGGGGTACCCCGTCGCTGGCGCGGTGCGGGTCACCCGGCCCGTCGTGGGACCTGCGCCGAAGCCTCGGCTCACCGACGCTCGATCCGCCCGGCCGTGGAATTTTACGCGCGCTCTGGGGACCCCACCCGCCCTCGCCGCGCTCGTGCGGCCGGGAGCCATCTGTTCAGGATCGACGGCGCGCGGCGAT
>DASZXE010000925.1:0-3700 GCA_035546475.1 Kofleriaceae bacterium | reverse complement strand
CCGCCGAGGCCGCCGATCTCCCCGGCGACCGGGTCGCCTTCCTCTGCGCCGACGCCGACGCGCTGCCGCTCGCCGAGGCCACCGTCGCCGGCGCGCTCGCGCCCGAGGCCGGGGTCGAGATCGAGGCCGAGGTCGAGGTCGAGGCCGAGGCCGAGGCCGAGCTCGCCGCGCGGCCCGCGCCGGCCCCGCCGCTGGTCGCCGCCGAGCTGCACCGCGTCCTCGCCCCCGGCGCCCCCTTCGTCCGCCTGCCGCCAGCCTGATGCCTCACGCTGTCCGCGGCGCGCCGAACCAGGTCGCGAGCGCGTCGCGCAGGCCGGCGCTCGTGCCGCCGCCGACCCAGGCGACGTGGCCGTCGGGCCGGATCAGCACCGCCACCGGCGCCGCGACCGCGCCGAGGACCGGCAGCTCCCACGGGCCGTCGTACCGGGCCGCGACGTGCCGGACCCGGTCGCTCCACGGCGCGAGGTCGAGCACGCCCGGCTCGCCGAGGTCGAGCAGCACCGGCCGCGCCTCGTGCAGCAGCGTGAAGACGCGGCGCGGCCCGTCGCCGGTGACGACGTCGAGATCCGGCATCCTCCGCCCGAGCAGCGGATGGCCGTCGCCGAGGTCGTAGTGGACGTCGAGGCCGGCGGCGACCGCGCCGTAGCGCCGCCGCGGCTCGTCGAGCCGCAGCACCTCCGTCATCGCGTCGCGCAAGGCCATCGTGCGGTCGTCGCCGCGGCTGAGCGCGGTCGACGCCATCGTCGTGCGCACCACCCGCGCGCCGATCGGGTGTCGCTCCGCGTGGTAGGTGTCGAGCAGGGTCTCGGGCGACACGCCCTTCACGACCTGCGCGAGCTTCCAGCCGAGGTTGACCGCGTCGTGCAGCCCGGTGTTGAGGCCCTGGCCACCGGCCGGCGAGTGGATGTGCGCCGCGTCGCCCGCCAGCAGCACGCGCCCGCTGCGGTACGCGGCCGCCTGCCGGGCCGCGTCGCTGAAGCGCGAGATCCAGGTCACGTCGTGGATGCCGAAGTCGGTCCCGTGGACCGCGACGAGCGCCGCCCGCAGCTCGTCGACCGTCGGCGTGTCGCCCTTGCGCACCTCCCGCTCGACCGACACCACGCGGACCCGCTGCTCGCCCTCGATGCGGCCGATGCCGTGCACGCCGCGCTCGTCGCGCCGCAGGCCGGACGGCAGCTCGCCGGTCGCCGACGCCTCGGCGATCAGGTACGTGACCGACGCGTCCCACCCGGGGAAGTCGATGCCCGCCTGCTTGCGCACCAGGCTGCGGCCGCCGTCGCAGCCGACCAGGTAGCGCGCGCGCAGGGTCCGGTCGTCGGACAGCGCGACGTCGACGCCGGCGTCGTCCTGCACGAAGCCGGTCACGTCGCGCCCGCGGTGCACGGTCACCGCCAGCTCGCCGACCCAGGCGGCGAGCGCGCGCTCGATGCGCTCCTGCCAGAGCGCGAGCACGTAGGCGTGGCGGGTCGGCAGGTCGCCGATCTCGATCGGGATCGACAGGTGCGACGCGAGCGGCGCCGCGCGGCCCTGCGCGACGAAGCGCTCGACGACGCCGCGCTGATCGAGCAGCTCGAGCGAGCGCGCGAGCAGGCCGCCGGCGCGGCTGCCCGCGACCGTCTGGTCCTCGCGCCGCTCGACGATCGCGACGTCGACCTTCGCGAGCGCGAGCTCCGCCGCCAGCATCAGGCCGGTCGGCCCGCCGCCGGCGATGACGACCTCGTGGTCGACCGCGCCACCGCGCCTGGATTCGTCCTGCATGCGATCCTCCGCTTCGTCCTGGTCTGCCATGGAGCGAGGCACTCTGCGGCACGACCCGGGGCTTGCCGCAAGCCCCCGCCTCGGGCATAGACTGGAGCTGCGAGGGAGCGGCGCGGGCGCCGCATCGAGGCTGGTTCGCGGCGCGCGCGCGGATATGCTGGCCGCGTGGACGCGTCACTTCGCGAGCGCGCCGGGGCCGTGCGCGCGCAGCTCTCGACCGGCCAGGCGGTCGCGTTGCGCGAGGCGCTGGCGGCGATCTCGCCCGTCGAGCGCGACGCCTGGATCGATCTCGTCCTCGGCCTCGGCGAGCTGCCGGCCGATGACCGCGCCTCGCTGCCGCGCGGCTGCGTCCCGTACCTGCCCGCGCCGGTCGACGCGCTGCTCGCGATCGCCGAGCACGCCGACGTGCGCCCCGGCGACGTCTTCGTCGATGTCGGCTCGGGCATCGGCCGCGCGGCGGTGCTGATGCACCTCCTGACCGGCGCCGCGGCGATCGGCCTCGAGATCCAGCCGGAGCTCGCCCGCGCGTCACGCGACCTCGCCGCGCGCCTCGGCGGCGGCCGCGTCGCGATCGTCGAGGGCGACGCCGCGCGCACCGTCGCCGAGCTGAGCAGCGGCTCGGTCTTCTTCCTCTACTGCCCGTTCAGCGGCGATCGCCTGCGCACGGTCCTCGCCGGCCTCGAGGCGATCGCGCGCGCGCGGCCGATCCGCGTCTGCTGCCTCGATCTCCCGCTGCCGGCCTGCGCGTGGCTCGGGCTCTCCGCGCAGCCGTCGCCCGGCCTCGACCTCTACCGGAGCGACCGGAGCGACGAGCCGATCGATGCGGCCGCCGCGCCGCCGGCCTGCCTCAGCCCCGCGCTCGCGCCGTAGGCATCGCGCGGCGACTGCGACGCGAGGCCGCTCCTCGTCGACCCGCTCCGCTGCATCGAGCAGCTCCTCGGCCGAGGCGCGCGACGGCGGCGGCCGGTGCGGGCGCCGGCCTCCGATCAGATCCAGCGCTCGCTCCACGTCCACAGTCGCCGCGCGAGCTGCGGATCGATCGCGTGGGGCCGCACGCCGTCGTCGCCCTCGCGCTTGACCGGCGCGATGTCGCAGTTCTCGCAGTAGACGCCGCCCATCCCGTCGAGCTGCGGGCTCGTCGCGCACCAGATCGTCGTCGCGGCGCCCTCCGCGATCGACTTGAAGCTGCCGATCCGCTGCGCGCGCTCGATGACGAGCTTCAGCTCGTCGGGCTCGTAGTTGCGCACCAGCTCCGTCTCGAGGATGGCGCCCGGGTGCACCGCGAACGCGCGGATGCCGTCGTCGCGGTGGCGGCGGTCGGCCTCGACGGCGAACAGCACGTTCGCCGTCTTCGACTGCCCGTAGGCGATCATCTTGTCGTACGGCCTGCGCTCGAAGTTCGGATCGTCGAAGTCGAACGCCGACCGCACGTGGCCGCGCGACGACAGCGCGACGACCCGCGCGCCCCCGGCGCGCCGCAGCGCCGGCAACAGCCGCACGAAGAGCTGGAAGTGGCCGACGTGGTTCACCGCGAGCTGCGACTCGAGGCCACGCCCATCGCGCGACAGCGGCGCCGCCATGATGCCGGCGTTGTTGACGAGCAGGTGCAGCGGCCGCTCCCCGAACCGCGCCGCGAACGCATCGATCGTCGCCGGCGCGCCGAGGTCGAGCTCGTCGAGCGTCACGTTCGCCATGCCGGCGAGCGCCGCGCTCGCCTTCGCGCGATCGCGCGCGGGCACGATCACCTGCGCGCCCGCCGCCGCGAGCACGCGCGTCGTCTCGAGCCCGATGCCGGCATAGCCTCCGGTCACGATCGCGGTCACGCCATCGAGGCGCCGTCCGCCGAGGACCTCGGCCGCCGTCGTCCGCGCGCCGAAGCCCGAGGGAAGTGGCTGCTGCTCCGTCATGCCTCGTTCTACTCCGTTCCGCCGCCGGTCGCCGC
>DASZXE010000924.1:0-5126 GCA_035546475.1 Kofleriaceae bacterium | reverse complement strand
CGGCGATCCGGCGTAGAATGAGGGCCATGGGGGACAGTCACGATCGTTCGTCACGTAGCGGTGCCGGGCCCGGCGCGACCGGCGGCGTGGTGCAGCGCGCGCCCGGCAAGCGGTCGCTCGTCGAGGCGCGCTATCCGGCGCAGCGCCGGCGCGATCCGCAGGCGGCCGAGGAGGCCGACGGCGCGGAGGTCGCGGGCGTCGTCCAGCGCCAGGCGGGCGAGGCGGCCGGCGGCGGCGGCGGCGGCGGCGCGGGCAGCGGGCTGCCGGCGCACGTGAAGGCCGGCGCGGAGTCGCTGTCGGGCATGCCGATGGACGACGTGAAGGTCCACTACAACTCCGACAAGCCGGCGGGGATGGGCGCGCTCGCCTACGCGCAGGGCACCGACATCCATCTCGGCCCCGGGCAGGAGCACCACCTCGGCCACGAGGCGTGGCACACCGTGCAGCAGAAGCAGGGCCGCGTCGCGGCGACGGAGCAGTTCGCCGGCGTGGCCGGCAACGCCGACCCCGCGCTCGAGCACGAGGCCGACGTGATGGGCGACAAGATCATGGGCGGCGGCGCCGGTGGCGCGGCGGCGGCAGGCGGTGGTGGAGGCGGCGGCGCCGGTGGCGCGGCGGCCGGCAGGGGCGCGGGTGGCGCGGCGGCAGCCGGCGGTGGTGGTGGCGCGAGTGGAGGCGGAGCCGCGGCAGCAACCGGCGGCGGTGGCGGCGCGGGCGGGGCGGCAGCAGCCGGTGGCGGCGGTGGCGCCGAGGGCGCCGACGAGCTCGTCGGCACGCCGCGGACCGCCGGCGCGATGACGCCCGAGCCCGCCGTGCAGCTCAAGGCCTCGTCGGGCGCGGGCGTCGTCCAGCGCATCAAGTACAAGAGCGCCGACGTCGACGTCGACACGCTCACCGCCGACCAGTGCGCCGAGCACCTCAAGCGCTTCTACCGCAAGAAGGCCAACAAGCCGACCGGCGACGACGGCGACTACGAGTACGCGAGCGACGACGACAAGAAGATCAAGAAGCGGCAGGCGGAGCTGAAGGAGGCCGACATCCTCAAGCGCCACGGCGACCTCGTCGTCGCGCTCGGCAACGCGCTCGGCACGCTGGCCACCGTCGCCGACTTCACCAGCCAGCCGCCGTGGAACGGCCACAACCCGGGTCAGGGCTCCGTCGACGAGCAGTTCAAGAGCGGCGGCATGACGGCCGACGAGACGACGGTCGTCAACGCCTGGCGGGCGTTCCTCGGCTCGGGCCCGTACACGACCAAGCACCCGCGCACCGGCGGCACCGAGACCGGCCGCGTCATGTCGCACGACGGCCTGCGCAGCATCCGCTACGGCGACCACGAGAAGACCTCGAAGCCGAACCAGCACCACTACCACGAGGAGACGTGGAAGTGGGATCAGGGCGGGAACGTCATCAACGTCGAGAACCGCGTGCAGCGAGTTCCGGTAACCTGAGCCATGCAGGTCGAGATCGTCCACATCGAGCAGCCGCCCGGCGGCGAGGCCGCGGTCGAGGTCCGCTCCGACCTCGGCCGCTTCCCGGCGCGCTGGCACGGCCCACCGCCCGCGGTCGGCGCGCGCGTCGACGTCGAGCTGAGCCTCGACCACCGCTTCACCTGGGGCGTCGACGCGGTGGCCGTCGACGAGCAGCCGCACGCGATCACGCCGGCCGCCGGCGACGGCGTCGTCTTCCTCGCCAGCGTCGACCAGCTCGACGACGGCGGCTTCGTCGGGCTGCGCCTCGGCCGCAGCGTGCTGATGGCCGAGGCCGATGGCGAGCCGCCGCCGGTCGGCTCGACCGTGCGCCTCGAGGCCCCCGCGGTCACGCTGTTCGACACCGGCACCTGACCGCTCGACCGCGACGACGATGCACGGTCGTGATCGAGATCGGCGCGCCGCTGCGATACTCTCGCAGGGATGAGAGCGTTCACGATCAGCGCGACGATCGAGAAGGGGCTGAACATCTGGGCGCGCAACATCGTGCCGTTCACGCTGCTGAGCGTCCTCGCCTACGCGCCGATGATCGTGTGGGCGTACACGCTCACGACCGGCACGCCGGACCTCCACGCGCTGCGGCTGTTCGCGCCGATCAGCGGCGCGGTGATCAGCGTCCTGAACGTCCTCCTGTCGGCGATGCTCACCTACGGCGTCGTGATGGAGCTGCGCGGCGAGCACGCCGGCCTGCTCGCGTGCATCGGCCACGGCCTGCGGCGCTTCCTGCCGGCGCTCGCCACCGCCATCGTCGTCATGCTGGCGGTGTTCGGCGCGACGCTGCTCCTGGTGGTGCCCGGCATCATCGTCGGCTGCATGCTGTACGTCGCGGTGCCGGCGGCGATCGTCGAGCGGCCCGGCGTGCTGGGCGCGCTCCGCCGCAGCCGCCAGCTCACGCGCGGCCGCAAGGTCGACGTCTTCGCGATCCAGATGGTGGTCGGCCT
Organism: Kofleriaceae bacterium; assembly: GCA_035546475.1. Lineage (GTDB taxonomy): Bacteria > Myxococcota_A > Polyangia > Haliangiales > Haliangiaceae > UBA2376. Next base: position 2,698 of record DASZXE010000924.1, on the reverse strand, counting down.
CGCGCCGGGCATCGTCAACACCGTCGCGCGCTTCTGGATCCTCGGCGTGAACGACCGCCGCGCCAGCGTGACCGCGTGGATCCACTTCGTCTACGTCGAGACCGCGATCATGATCCTGGTGAGCACGCTCGGCGCCGTCTTCCCCGCCGTCAGCTACTTCCTCGCCCGCCAGGACCAGGAGGGCGCCAGCGTCGACGACCTCGTCCGCGTCTTCGACTGATCGCCTGCGATGGCGAGCCGCCGCGGTCAGGCGTAGTCGATCTGGATCGTCTCGATGATCGTCTTGAGCGCGGCCTTGACGACGTCGGTGTCCGGATCCCGGACGATGACGTGGCCGTCGCCCTCGTAGCTGTCGGAGCGGGGGGCGCCGCGCGACGGCAACCGGGCGTCGACGACCAGCTTGCCGACCCTGGCCTGCGCCTCGTCGACGCCGGAGACGCGGACGACCCGGCCGCGGCCGACGCCGCGCAGGAAGGCGCAGCCGACCGCGTACCGGCGCTCCCACGGGCCGTCGAAGGCGCCGTCGACGACCGCGCGCGCCCACGCCCGGTAGAGGTCCGCGTCGTGCGCGTAGCCGTTGCAGAGGACGATGTTGGCGCCCGGCGGCCGCGCAGCGATCTCGCCGATCGCGATCGAGCCGTCGTCGCGGCGGAACCACTCCATGTGGGTGAAGCCGGTGTCGAGGCCGAGCGCGGTCACCGTCTTCCTGCCGAGCGTCTGGAGGTCGTCGAACTCGCCGGTGTCGATCGCGCGCGGCAGCACGACGCACCACTGGATCCACGGCGTCTCCATCACCTCGAGCGGCGTCGGCAGGTAGCGCGAGATCGACGTCCACTTCACCTCGCCGCCGATCGTGATCGTCTCGAAGCTGAACTCGCGGCCGCGCAGGAACTCCTCGGCGAGCGCCGGCTGCTCGGGGCTCGCGTGCATCGCGCCGAGCGCGGCGCGCAGCTCGTCGTGGCCGCCGATCCGCCAGGTCGCCTTGCAGCCCATGCCGGCCAGCGGCTTCAGCACCAGCGGGAAGCCGACCTCGGCGACGAACGCCTGGGCGTCGGCCCAGGTGCGGATCATCGCGTGGCGCGCGCACGGCAGCCCGTGCTTGCGCAGCTCGTCCTTCATCCGCGCCTTGTCGCGGAAGAGATCGGCGGTGACCGGGTCGGTGCCGGGGACGCCGAGCGCCTGGCGCACCTCGGCGAGCTGGACCTGCAGCGGCTCGAGGATGCCGAGCACGCGGTGGAGGTCGCCGTGGCGGCGCTGGAGCACGCGCGCGGCGTCGACGAGCTGGCCGCTGTCGAGCGCGTCCGGAACCCGGACGAGGTCGGCGAACAGCGCGGCGTCGTCGCCGGTCGGCGGCTCCTGGCAGATGCCGAGCAGCCGCACGTCGGGCAGGCGCGCGGCGGCGCGCGCGAACCGCATCGTCGTCAGCAAGGGGAACGGCGCCGCGAAGACCACGTTGCGCATGGCGACCGTTGTAACATCGACGGTGCATGAAGGTCGTCTTCCTGGCGTGCAGCTACCCACCGGAGATGCAGCAGTACACGCGCGGGCTCGCCGAGGTCGGCGCCACCGTGTACGGCGTCGGCGACAGCTCGCCCGCGAGCCTGCCGCCGAGCCTGAAGCAGCACCTGTCCGACTACCTGCAGGTGCCCCGCCTCCTCGACGACGACGACGTGGTCGCGCGGGTGCACGCGTGGCTGCGCGGCCGCGAGGTCGACCGGGTGCTCGCCAACTGGGAGGTGATGGTGCTGACCGCGGCGAAGCTGCGCGAGCGGCTCGGCGTGGCCGGCATGTCGGTCGACACCGTCAACGGCTTCCGCGACAAGCAGCTCATGAAGGAGCGGGTCGCCGCCGCCGGCCTGCGGGTGCCGCGCTCGCTGCGCGTCCGCACCGTCGCCGAGGCGCGCGCCGCCGCCGAGCAGCTCGGCTACCCGCTGGTGCTGAAGCCGATCGCCGGCGCCGGCTCGGCCGACACCCACCGGGTCGGCGACGCCGCCGAGCTCGAGCGCGTGCTGAAGCAGACGATGCACGTCGGCGAGGTCTCGATGGAGGAGTTCATCGAGGGCGAGGAGTTCACCCACGACACGCTGTGCGTCGGCGGCAAGCCGCGCTTCCAGAACGTCGCGCAGTACCTGCCGAAGCCGCTCATCGCCCGCACCAACGAGTGGATCAGCCCGGTCATCGTCACCGCGCGCGACCTGGAGGCGCCGCGCCTGCGCGACGGGCTCGAGCTCGGCCGCGGCGTCCTCGACGCGCTGCGGATGGGCGACGGCTTCACGCACATGGAGTGGTTCCGCAAGCCGGACGGCGAGGTCGTGTTCGGCGAGATCGGCTGCCGGCCCGGCGGCGCGCACCTCGTCGACCAGATGAACTACACGTGCGACATCGACCTGTTCCGCGAGTGGGCGCGCGTGGTCTGCTGGGGGCGCTTCGAGGCGTCGACGGTGCGCAAGTACAACGCGGCGATCATCTTCAAGCGGGCGAAGGGCCAGGGCCGCATCACGCGCATCGACGGGCTGCGCGAGTTCATGCGGCAGTACGGGCAGTACGTCGTCGAGGAGCGGCTCTTGCCGGTCGGCTCGCACCGGCGCAACTGGAAGCAGACGCTGGTCTCCGACGGCTACATCCTGCTGCGCCATCCCGACTGGGACGCCGCCTGCAAGCTCGCGTCGATCGTCGCCACCGACATCACGATGTACGC
>DASZXE010000923.1:0-19220 GCA_035546475.1 Kofleriaceae bacterium | reverse complement strand
ATGACGAGCCCGGTCGCGAACACCGCGAGCGACAGCACGCTGAGGACGACGAGCCAGCGCGGCAGCCCGCCGGGCCGCACGCCGCTGACCGGCGCGTCGCGCGTCCCGCCGAGGCTGTCCGGTGGCCGCGCGCGCCGGTGGGTCGCCGCGGTCTCGTCGTCGAGGGCGAGCGGCGCCGCCCCGCCGACGAACGGCGTCGGCGAGCCGCGCCCCGCGCTGCCGCTCGCCTGCGGCGGGATCGTCACCGCCGGCGCGCCGCGTCCCTCGAGGATCGCGACGATCTGCTCGAGCTCGGCGATCAACGACGGGTAGTCGGGCCGCTCCGCCGGCTTCTTGGCGAGCATGCGGCGCGCCAGCTCCGACAGCGCCGGATCGGCCGCCGGGTTGCGGTCGCGCGCGTCGGGCGGCGGGTTCTTCAGGTGGCGGGCGACCACCTTCAGGTACTTGTCCTCGGCGGGGATGCCGGTGCGGAACGGCGGGATCCCGGTGAGCAGGAAGTAGAGCGTGCCGCCGAGCGCGTAGAGATCGACCCGCTCGTCGATCGTCTCGCCGCGCGCCTGCTCGGGCGCGATGTAGTCGGGCGTGCCGACGACGACGCCGAGCGCCGTCAACGACGGCTCCGAGCCCGGATCGACCGGCTTCGCCAGGCCGAAGTCGGTGACCTTGACCCGGCCGTCGGCGAGCAGCACCAGGTTCGACGGCTTGACGTCGCGATGGATGAGGCCCGCGCGCGACGCCGCGTGCAGCCCGCGCGCCGCGTCGAGGATCGCGCGCGCCGCCGACAGCGCCGGCAGCGGGCCGCGGGCCTCGACGGCGGACGCGAGGTCGGTGCCCTCGAGCAGCTCCATCGCGATGTACGGCCGGTCCTGGTAGGTGCCGGTCGCGAACACCTGCACGACGTTCGGGTGCGAGATCGCGGCGACCGCGCGGCCCTCGCGGGTGAAGCGGGCGCGCAGCTCGTTCGACTCGCGGTGGCGCTCGGACAGGATCTTCACCGCGACGCCGCGGTTGAGGCCGACGTCGACCGCGCGGAAGACGTCGCCCATGGAGCCGGCTCCGATGACGCCGTCGATCCGGTAGGGACCGATCTCGGTGCCTGGGGTCGGGACGGCCATGGCGCCCGGGCAGGATATACGAGGCGCGCGCCGCTTGCCCAGCGGTGCGGCCGCGCCCGCGAGCCGGTTTCGGGGTTCGCGCGTGCGCCCGGAGCCCGCGCACCGTGACAGCCGGTCGGTGTATACGAGCGCGATGGCCTCCGCGCGCGTGACGCCGCACAACCTGGACGCGGAGGCGTCGGTCCTGGGCGGCATCTTCCTGCGCAACGAGGTGCTGTCGCAGCTCGACACCCTCGAGGTCGAGGACTTCTACAGCCCGAAGCACCAGGCGGTGTTCCAGGCGATGCGCAACCTCGAGGCGACCGCCAAGCCGATCGATCCGGTGACGGTGCAGGCCGAGCTCGACCGGGTCGGCAAGTCGGAGGCGGTCGGCGGCCTCGGCTTCCTGTCCGAGCTGACCCTCCGCGTGCCGTCGGCGGAGAACGTCGTCCACTACGCCGAGATCGTCCAGGACAAGCGGGCGGCGGCGAAGGTGATCCGCGCGGCCAGCGAGATCATGGAGAAGGGCTTCGAGGACGAGTCGGACGTCCGCGAGTACCTCGACCTCGCCGAGGCGAAGATCTTCGAGGTCACCCAGCGCCGCGAGAAGTCGGGGCCCGAGCCGATCAAGAGCCTCATCAAGAAGGTGTTCGGCTCGCTCGACGAGCGGTTCGCGTCGGCCGACGGCGTCACCGGGGTGCCGACCGGCTTCACCGACCTCGACCAGCGCACGGCCGGCCTGCAGCCGACCGAGCTCATCATCCTCGCGGCGCGCCCCGCGATGGGCAAGACGTCGTTCGCGATGTCGCTCGCGCAGAACGCGGCGATCAGCGGCGGCTGGCCGTGCATCGTCTTCTCGCTGGAGATGTCGTCGACGCAGCTCGCCGAGCGCCTGCTGTGCTCGGAGGCGCGGGTCGACTCGAGCGCGTTGCGCCGCGGCCAGCTCCAGCGCCAGGACATGACCAACCTGACCTACGCAGCGAACACGCTGTCGAAGGCGCCGATCCTGATCGACGACACGCCGGCGCTCTCGCTGCGCGAGCTGCGGGCGCGCGCGCGCCGCTTCCGGTCGAGCAAGGAGCTGTTCGACGGGCCGGCGGGCAAGAAGAAGACCGGCCTCATCGTCATCGACTATCTCCAGCTCATGCGCGGCTCGCCGCAGGCGGCGAAGGCGTCCCGCGAGCAGGAGATCAGCGAGATCTCGCGCGGCCTCAAGTCGCTGGCCAAGGAGCTCCACTGCCCGGTGCTCGCCCTCTCGCAGCTCAACCGCTCGCTCGAGTCGCGCACCGACAAGCGCCCCCAGCTCTCCGACCTCCGCGAATCGGGCGCGATCGAGCAGGACGCCGACGTCATCCTCTTCATCTATCGCGACGTCGTCTACAACAAGGACACCGAGGTGCCGAACATCGCCGAGGTGATCATCGGCAAGAACCGCCACGGCGCGACGGGCACGGTGGAGACCCACTTCGAGGGGCGCTTCACCCGCTTCGAGAACCTGAGCCAGCGCGGCGACGGACCGCCCGGCTGAGCGGACGCCGGCGCGGCTGTCCGTCAGTCGGACAGGAGGCGGGCGCCGAGGAGGCGCTCGAAGGCGGCGGGGTCGGTGAGGACGGTCATCCGCTCCTCGAGGAGCGCGTAGTCGCGGACCATGCCGGCCGAGACCTGCAGGAAGCGCGTCGACGCCAGCATGTGCACGCGCGTGATGCGCTGCCGGTTGGCGCGGAAGAACATCGCCCAGTCGCTCGACACCGCGACCGAGGCGGTGCGGGCGTGGCGCGCGTCGATGAAGACCTCGATCGGGCCGGCCTGCAGGTCGTGATCGAGCGCCTCGAACGGCGCGCGGCCGAGCTCGCCGATGTCGGTGCCGGCGAGGATCAGCACGACGAGCCCGGGCGCCGGCCGCCGCAGCTTCAGCGTGCAGTGGACGCCCTCGAACGTGGTCTCGTGCGTCATCGCCTGCCTTGTAGCACGCGCCCGCGGTGGCTCGTCCGCTGGCCCGCCGACGGCGGCGGGCCGCGCCGCGAGCACGGTCAGCTCCGCAGGCGGGCGTCGAGGCGGCGCTCGAACTCGGCGGCGTCGGTGAGGATCTGCAGGCGATCCTCGAGGAGGCCGTAGCTGCGGACCAGCTCGGGGCTCGTCTCGGGCAGGCGCGGGCTGGTCAGCAGCGTGACGCGCGGGATGCGCGCGCGGTGCTCCTGGAAGAACATCGCCCACTCGCCGCTCACCGCCGCCGAGTCGGAGCGGCCGTGGCTCGCGTCGATGAAGATCTCGATCGGGCCGCCCTCGAGGTCCTCCTCGAGCGCGACGAACGGCGCGCGGCCCATCTCACCCGCGTCGACGCCGACCAGGGTCATGACGACCACCCCGCGCCGCGGCTTCAGGACCCTGAGCGTGCCGTGCGCACCTTCGTAGCTTGCGACGAGCCCCATGCGGGAGCTGTATCACGCGCCGCGCACGCCGTCGCCGCGCATCGAGGCTGCCCGCCGCGCGCCGCGTGCGATCGCCGCGCCGCGCGAGGAGCAGGCGATGACATCCGCGTACGGCGAGTTACAGGCGCGCGCGCCGCCGCGAACGCCGGCGCGCGGCGGGACGTCAGTGCTTCATCAGTACTTCATCCACTCGAGGCAGCAGGGAGCGAGCAGGCCGGAGGTGTACTGCGAGAGGCCGACCTGCTCGCCGCTGCACCCGAAGATCGTCGCGAAGCTCGCGGTGCCGGCGACCTGCGAGGTCCACGAGCGGCCGGGGTTCGCCTGGCCGTTCTTGCAGACCGCCGTGCGCCACTGGTTGACGGTGCAGAGCGAGCCGCGCCACTGCGCCTCGCAGTAGGCGTCCGCCTGCTCCCAGTTGCGCGCCTGGCCGTCGCCGCGATCCCAGCAGAGCGTCGAGCGCGGCAGGTCGATCTTCGTCATGCCGGCGGGGCAGCCGGCGATGCTCGTCGGGCCCGGCACGCCCTGCGGACCGGCGGGGCCCTGCGGGCCTTGCGCGCCGGCCGCGCCCGCAGCGCCGGCGGGGCCCTGCGGGCCGGTGTTGCCGGTGTCACCCTTGAGGCCCTGCGGACCGGCGGGGCCCTGCGCGCCCGCGGCGCCGGCGGGGCCCTGCGGACCGGTGTTGCCGGTGTCGCCCTTGAGGCCCTGCGGACCGGCGGGCCCGGCAGGACCGGCAGGCCCGGCAGGCCCCTGCGGACCGACCGCGCCGACGGCGCCTGCCGGACCCGCTGGGCCTTGCGGGCCGGTGGCACCGGTGTCGCCCTTGAGGCCTTGCGGCCCGGCGGGGCCCATCGGACCGGCGGGGCCCATCGGCCCGACGGCGCCGACCGCACCGGCAGGCCCGGCAGGACCGGCAGGACCCGCAGGACCCATCGGACCCATCGGCCCCACGGGACCCATCGGCCCCACAGGACCGTCCGGCCCCATCGCCCCCGCAGGCCCGTCGGCACCGGCAGGCCCGGCAGGCCCGACAGGCCCGGCAGGCCCCGCCGGCCCGGCCGGCCCGACGAGGCCCGTCGGATCGCCGACCCACTGGCCGTCGCTGTCGATCACCATCTGCCCGCCGATCGACACCGTCGCCGGATGGATGTCGCCCTGCACGTCGCCGGCGAGGATCGCGTACGGCACGCTCACCAGCTCCTCGCGCGGCGTCATCTCCGGATCGTCGGCGACCTTGATGCCCAGGTAGACGGCGGTGCCGTCCATCCTCGGCAGCGGCACGGTGTCGCCCAGCCCGACGACGAAGTAGCCGTCGTCGAACGCGACGTCGTGCGACTCGGTCCACAGCGCCTCGCCGCCGGTCGTCGCGCCGTAGAGCGAGAAGACCATCGTGCGCGTGCCGACCACCGGCCGCTGCGTCGCATCGAACAGCCGGCCGGTCTGCGTGAGCAGCGCCGGCACGTCCGCCTGATCGGCTCGCGCCCGCGCCGGCGCCATCGCCAGCACCGCCGCGATCGCCATCGCCAGCACCCCGCAGGTGCGCCTCGTGATCGTCATCGTTCGTCTCCTCCGGCTGTCGTGCTCGCGCATCGTCGCGGCCGCGCCGCGCGTCTCACGGCTGCGTCGCGCCGGTCACGCCGCCGCGCCGCTGGTACTGCGGCGAGCTCGACGAGCCGTCGCCGCTGCGCAGCGTCCCGTACAGGCTGTAGCCGGGGCTCGCCGCCTTCACCGCGCCGCTCACGGTGCCGGTCGCCGCGTGCGCCACCGGCGCGTCGACGCCCGCGTCGAGGTCGACGCCGCCGCCGTCGTGGCCGGCGTCGATCGGCCCCGCGTCGTTGAACTTCGCCTTGCCACCGCCGCACGCCGGCAGCGCGATCGCCGGCACCGAGACGACGACGAGCGCGAGCGCGAGGCGACGCCACGACGCGAGCCACATGGCGCGCATCCTCGGGATCGCGCGCGGCGACGTCAAGCGATACCCGTCACGCGCGGCGGCAACGTGCGTCTCGCGACGATCGCCGCCCGCGGACGACGTGAGCTGCGCGACGCGCGCGCGCGACTGCGAAGGACGATGGGTCATGGGCGTGCCGGTGTCAGGCAGGATCGAGTCGGCGGCGCGGTCGACGTGACCGGCGCGCTCGCGCACTGCACGAACGCGGCCAGCCTCCGCCGGCGCGCGCGCGCGCCCATCGCGCCCGCCGCCGCCGATCCGCCGGACTGTCCAGTCATCAAGACCGGCCAGATCGACCGTCGCGGACCGGCGCCTCCCGAAAACGACGAGGCCCGCCGGTCAGGGCGGGCCTCCGACACCGGCGCGTGCGGCCTCTACTTGGCGCGCGCCACGACGTAGAACTTCACGGTCGCGACGACGCCCGCGTCGAGCTTGACCGGCGCCTCGTACTTGCCGAGCGCCTTCACCGGCTGGTCGAGCTGCACCCAGCGGTGGTCGATCTCGACCCCCGCCTTCTTCAGCGCGTCGGCGATGTCGCGGCTGGTCACCGAGCCGAACAGCTTGTCGTCCTCGCCGACGGCGCGGTCGAACTGCAGCGTGATGACGTTGATCTTCTCCGCCTGCGCCGCCGCCGTGGCCTGCGCCTTGGCGACCTTCTTCGCGATCACGCGGCGGTCGTGCTCGAGCCGGTGGACGTTCTCGGCGGTGGCCGACACCGCGAGGCCGTTCGGCACCAGGTAGTTGCGGCCGAAGCCGGGCTTGACGTTGACGAGCTCCCCGGCCTTGCCGAGGTTGGGCACGTCCTTCGTAAGGATGACCTGCATGGGCATGACGTCCTCCTCACTCCCCGGTCACGGTGATGGGGAGCAGCGCCAGCATGCGCGCGCGCCGCACCGCCACCGAGATCGCGCGCTGGTGCTTGGCGCACGAGCCGCTGATCCGGCGCGGCACCATCTTGCCGCGGTCGGTGATGAAGCTGCGCAGGAGCTGCGGGTTCTTGTAGTCGATGAGCGTGGTGGTCTCGGCGCAGAAGCGGCAGACCTTCCGGCGGGCGGCGCCACCACGGGCGCCCTTGCCGCGGCCGCGGTCGTCGCCGCCCTTGTCGTCGATGTCGTCCTCGATGCGGGCCATGATCAGTTCTCCTTCTCGACGCTCGGGCTCTGGCCGGGGACGACATCGCCGTCCTCGAAGCCGCCGTACTCGTCTTCGTCGCTCTGCGGCTCGCCGGCCGGCCGCGAGAGGAACAGGTCCTCCTCGTCGGCGGCGGTGGTCGCGGCCCGCTCGTACGCCGTGTCGTCGACCTCGGTCGGCCGCGCGTCGGCGACCACGTTCTCGTCGACGCGGATGGTCAGGAAGCGGATGACGCTGTCGAGCATGCGGAGGTTGCGCTCGGCCTCCTCGACGACGCCCGACGTGGCCAGGTAGCGCCAGTAGAGGTAGATGCCCTTGCGCTCCTTGGCGACCTCGTAGGCGAGGCGGCGCTTGCCCCAGTTGTCGACCTTGAGGACCTTGCCGCCCATGCCCTCGATGACGGCCTTCACCTTGGCGTTGACCTCGGCGACCCCGTCGTTGGCGGTGTTGGGGCGCAGGACGTAGACGGTCTCGTACTCGCGCGACGTGCCCGGGGCATCGCGGAGGCTCAGCGGACGTGCTTGTGACATGCGTATCCTCGTGGTTGGAAGCCCGTCCACGTGCGGGACGAGCGAGGTGAGCGCCGGCGTATATCAACCCGGGCGCAGCGAAGCAAGCCCCCCGTGCCCGTGCCCGCGCCCGCGACCGTGCCCGTGCCCGATCAGCCGGTCACCGCCGGCATGCCGTTGAACTGATTCATCGCGGGGGTGACGCCGAGCCCGACGACCGCCTCGACCGCGTCCGCCGCCCGCGCGAGCAGCGCGTCGACGAGCGCGCCCTGCGCCGACGGAAAGTCGGCCAGCACCCACCCCGCCACGTCCTTCTCCGTATCCCGCGGGGCTGCTCGCGTGCCTCGCCCGCCCGGCTCGCCGCTGCTCCTCGGGGGGCCGCCGCCCGTCGCCCGCGGGTCGCCGCCGGTCGCGGTGCCCGGCTCGCGGCCCGGCTTGCCGACGCCGATGCGCACCCGCGCGAAGCCGTTGCCGCCGAGCTGCTCGACGATCGACCGCAGCCCGTTGTGCCCGCCGTGGCCGCCGCCGGACTTCACCCGCACGAGCCCGAGGTCGAGGTCGATCTCGTCGTGGACGACCAGCAGCTCGCTCACCTCGACGTCGTGGAAGCGCATCGCGCGCTGCACCGCGAAGCCCGACAGGTTCATGAACTCCATCGGCTTCAGGAGGGCGACGCGCTGGCGGCCGCGCGGCGTCACGATCATGCCGGTCGCGACGTCGCCGCCGAGCTTGCCGCCGGAGCGCAGCTCTCCCAGCCCGTGCCGCGAGGCGAGGAGGTCCACCACCCGGAACCCGACGTTGTGCCGGTTCCGGGCGTAGCGTGGGCCGGGATTGCCCAGCCCGGCGACGAGCCACATGGTTGCTTCCTCGGGCCGGCTCGCGCGCCACGCGCCCTCGGCCGCTTCGTCGGGGCGATGCCCCGGTCTCGCTGCCGTCGAGGCCCAGCGCCTCGCGGCCGGCCTCGCGGACAGCCGCGTTGCTACTTCGTCGCCGCGGGCTTGGCCGCGCCGGCCGCGGGCTTGGCAGCCGCGCCGGCCGCCGGCTTGCCACCGGCTGCCGCCGGAGCCGCCTTGGCGTCCTTGCCGCCGGCCGCCGCCGGAGCCGCCTTGGCGTCCTTGCCGCCGGCCGCCGCCGGAGCTGCGCCAGCCGCCGGAGCCGCACCCTCGGCGCCGGGCGCCGCCTCGGTGGTCGCCACGACCTCCTCGCGCTCGGGCGGGGTCAGCGAGATGACCGCCTCGCGGGTGCCGGTGACGGCCTGGACGCCGGCCGGCAGCGCGATGTCGCTGACGTGGAGCACGTCGCCGATGTTGAGCGGCGACACGTCGAGCGTGAGCTTGACGGGGATGTCGGCCGGCTTGCAGCGCACCTCGACGGAGCGCATGACCGTGTGGAGCACGCCGCCGTCGATGGTGCCGGCCGGCTTGCCGACGAACTCGAGCGGCACCGACGCGGTGACCTCCTTGTTCGGATCGATCGCCAGCAGGTCGACGTGGGTGATGTCGCGGCGGGTCGCGTGGAGCTGGTAGTCCTTCACGAGGACCGACAGCTCGCGGAGCTTCTTGCCGCCGTCCTCGAGGCTCACCGTGATGACGGTGTTCTGCTTGCGGACCGGGTCGAGCGCGGCGCGCAGCGCCTTGACGTCGACCTCGATCGGCAGGGGGGCGATGGGCCCGTCGGTGGACGCGCCGTAGCAGACGCCGGGGACGAGGCCCTTGGCGCGGAGCTGGCGGGCCGGGCCCTTGCCCGACTGGTTGCGGATGTTGACGGTGAGCGTTCCGACGGACATGACGTTTCCTCTGGTTCCGATGAGTAGGCGGGCCGTGGCCCGCGCGCAGCCTACATGAAGAGCGAGCTGATCGAGTCCCCGTGGTGGATGCGCTTGATCGCCTCGCCGAGCAGGCGGCCGACCGAGCGGACCCGGACCTTGCTGCAGGCGTTGCCGGCCTCGGTGAGCGGGATCGTGTTGGTGACGACGACGTGGCTGAGCGGCGAGTCGGCGATGCGCTGGATCGCCTTGCCGGAGAAGACCGGGTGGCTGGCGCAGGCGGCGACCGACGCCGCGCCGGCGTCCATGATCGCGCGCGCCGCGTTGGTGAGCGTGCCGGCGGTGTCGATGATGTCGTCGACGAGCACCGCCCGCTTGCCGCGGACGTCGCCGACGATGTTCATGACCTCGGAGACGTTCGGCGCCGCGCGGCGCTTGTCGATGATGGCGAGCGTCGAGCCGAGCCGCTTGGAGAAGGCGCGGGCGCGCTCGACGCCGCCGGCGTCCGGCGACACGACGACGGTGTCGTCACCGCCGTAGCCCATCGCGCGCAGCTCCTCGATCAGGACCGGCATCGCGAACAGGTGGTCGAACGGGATGTCGAAGAAGCCCTGGATCTGGCCGGCGTGCAGGTCCATCGCCAGCGCGCGGTTGGCGCCCGCGGCGGTGATGAGGTTGGCGCACAGCTTGGCGGTGATCGGCGTGCGGGGCTTCGACTTGCGGTCCTGCCGGGCGTAGCCGAAGTAGGGGATGATGGCGACGATGCTGCCGGCCGACGCGCGGCGCAGCGCGTCGATCATGATGAGCAGCTCCATCAGCGACTGGTTCGGCGGGGTGCAGGTCGGCTGGACGACGAAGCAGTTGACGCCGCGGACGTTCTCGCCGACCTCGACGTAGATCTCGCCGTCCGAGAAGTGGGTGACGTCGGCGCGGCCGAGCGGGATCTCGACGAACTTGCACACCTCTTCCGCCAGCGCTCGGTTGGCGTTGCCCGTGAAAATCGACAGTGCCTTGAGCACGGCGGTCTCCGCGTGGAGGTGGACTGCACACCCCGGGGACCCGGGGAGGGGCCGATCTACCCTTTCGCGACGCGCAGGTCAAGGCTCGGCGCGGGACCGCGGCGTCGCGGGGGCCGGATGGCGGCCCAAGGCCCAACCTGCGGAAACGTCACCGATCTGCGACAGCCCGCGGGCGGCTACGACAGGCCGAGCTCGCGGGCCCGGGCGGCGAGCCGGGCGGCCTCGGCCGGCGTGACCCGGGTGGCCTCCTCGACGATGAGGATCGCCAGGTCGTCCTCGATCCGGTAGCGCAGCCGGGAGGCCGGGCAGAACAGGAACGCCGCGCGCGGGTCGTCCCCGGTCTCGCCGCGCTCGAAGTAGAGCATCCGCTCCTTCGACTCCGGGCAGACCAGATACGCGAGCAACGCCGGCGGCAGGGCCACGCCGGCATGCTGTCCGCGCCGGCCCGGGCTGTCAATCGCCGCCCGGGCGATCGGCCGGGCGGTCGGCCAGCCGGTCGCCGGGGCGCCGGGTCGCCGGGTCGGGCGGCCCATCGATCCGCCCGGCGCCGGGACGATCGGTCCATCGCCGCCCGGTCGGCCGGTTGGCCGGCGGGTCGCCGGGTCGCCGGGGCGGGCGGCCCATCGATCCGCCGGCCGAGCCCTCGATCAGTCGATGACGGGGCCGGGGCAGCCGTAGGCGAACGCGACGTTGCCGACGGCGCCGGACATGATGTCGTTGCAGAAGCTGCCGAAGAACGTGATCGTCATCGCGTCGGGCGCGTAGTCCCAGCCGTTCGTGTGCTGCTGCGAGCGCGGGACGGCCATGCCGTTGAGCGTCACCGTGACGTCGTCGGGCACCGGCGGCACCGTCTGCAGGTGGTAGCTGCACGACGGCACGATCACGCCGCCCGCGATCATGTTCAGCACGGCCTGCAGCTCGGCCGCGTTGTTCGCCGCGTAGTAGCTCGGCGGACCGTTCGGGCGCGGCACGCCGCCGGCGACCGCGGCGTCCTCGAGCACGGTGCCGGTCTGGAACGCGCCGCCGAAGCCGAGCACGTACGTCTTGATGCCGGCCGCGTGCAGCGCCTGCACGGCGGCGACCGTCTGCGGCGCGGCCTGATCGTCGGGCGTGACGCAGTTCGGCTCGCCGTCGGTGGCGAAGAGCACGTAGCGGCCGGCGGTGTTCACCGGGATCGACTGGTAGTACGTGAGCGCGGCGCGCAGCGCGGCGTCGGCCGGCGTGTTGCCGTTCGGTGAGCGGTTATTGAAGTAGTCATTGACCTCCGGATACTGACCGAGATCGATCGGCACGCGCACCTGGGTGGACACGCCGCAGTCGTCGTCGGACGGGAACTCCGTGAGGCCCCAGCGGATGTTGTTCTGCGTCGCCATCACGACCTGCTTCACCGCGTCGCGCATGATGCTCCACTTGGGCGTGAAGTTCGGCGGGAAGGTCGGGACCGGGCTCGACATCGAGCCCGAGCGATCGAGGACGATCAGCAGGTCGGGCGGATCGCCCAGGTTGACGAGGCCGATGTCCTCGCTCTGCGCGCCGCAGCTCGCGTCGACGTCGGGGCCCTGGTCGGCGTCGACGTCGGGGGGCGCGTCGTCGTCGTCGTCTCCACCGCCGCCGTCGGTGCCGGGACCGTTGCCCTGCGGCGTCGGACCGCAGGCGAGGAGGTGAACGGAGGCGAGTGAGAGGATCGTGAGGAGGGGGAGGGAGGCGCGCATGGGAGCCGTATCTTCGCGCCTCGCCTCGGCAGGGTGCGGGACATCATGTGACATGGTGCTGTCGCACCCGTGATCGCTGCCAATGGGTGGCCGGAATAGTGGCGATGGCCCGCGCGTCACGGCATGCTGCGCGCGCCGTCCCGGAGGAGATCTGCGGCGCCGTGCCGCCCACGAAAACTTGCCGACGTCCAACAGGTCAATCGACAATTTTTGTTACAAGTCGCTCACCGGGCCGGACGGCTGCGGGAGCACATCCGGACCACCCGTCGAGGTTGCCGCTCGGGCGCCGCGATCGAGTCGGCCCAGATCTGCAAAGAAGGAGCAAGGTATGACGAATTCGAAGCTCGTGGTTGCTGCGATCGCCGCGCTCGGCCTCACCGCCAGTGGAGCCGCGCGGGCCTACGCCCAGGATGACGACACCACCGGTACCGGCGACGGCAGCGGCGACGCCACCACCACGGAGGGCAACGGCGAGACGACGCCCGCGCCCGACAGCAACACGATGACGCCGGAGGCCGGCGCCGAGGGCATCGCGGGCTACCCGCAGGCCGTCATCGATCGCCCCGGCGTCCTGCCGAAGGGCGTGCTCGAGGTGACCGCCAACCTGCCGATCGCGTACATCAAGATCCTCGACACCTCGTCGACCGGCGTCGGGCTCGGCCTCGCCGCCCGCTACGGCCTGGCGCCGAAGATCGACGGCCAGATCGGCTACGCCTTCTCGCTGAAGGACTTCGAGATCAAGGGCGACCTCGGCGCCGGCGTGCAGTACGAGCTGGCGCAGAAGGAGAAGCTGCGCGTCGCCGCCCGGGTGACGACCGGCCTCAACCTCAACGGGGTGGACCCGAGCGACGGCAGCAGCAAGGTCGACTTCGACGGCATCGGCCTCGGCGTGAACCTGCAGTACAAGCTCACGCCGAAGGTCGCGATCTACACGCCCGGCGACCAGATCACCCTCGGCTTCGACGACGGCGTGAAGCCGGTCGCCATCAACCTGCCGTTCGGCGTCGGCCTCCAGGCCAGCGACAAGCTGTGGGCGTTCGTCGACTCGAGCATCGGCACGATCGGCCTGTCGCCGTCGGGCAACACGCTCATCAGCGACATCACGCCGTTCGACATCGGCGCGCTGTTCTCGCCGAGCAACAAGCTCGACGTCGGCGCCACGCTGGGCTTCCTCGATCTGCAGCACGCCGGCGACGCGCTCACCGTCAGCCTGCGGGCCGCCCTCCGCATGTGACCGGGGGCGCGATCGCGCCTCGCTCGAGCTGTTCGCGGGCCGCCACGCGCGGCCCGTCGCGTTCCGGAGCCGCCGGCGGCCGGCCGACGTAGAATGCGCGGCTCATGTCGATGTCGATGTCGAGCCAGCGTGATGCGAGCCGGGTCGCGATCGTCGGCGCGTCCGGCTACACCGGCGCCGAGCTGTGCCGGCTGGTCGCCGGCCACCCGCGGCTGCGGCTCGCGGCGGTGGCGGCGAAGCGGGCGGCGGGCCAGCGGCTCGTCGACGTCTTCCCGCACCTGCGCGGCATCGCCGGGCTCGACGTCGCGATCGAGGCGTTCGACGCCGACCGGATCGCGGGGGCGTGCGACGTCGCGTTCGCGGCGCTGCCGCACGGCGAGTCGGCGCTCGTCGTCGCGGCCTTGCGCGAGCGCGGCGTGCGCGTGCTCGATCTGTCGGCCGACTTCCGCCTGCGCGACGCGGCGGCGTGGGCGCACTGGTACGGCGGCGACGGTGCTCACGGCGGCGCGCACCCGGCGGCCGGCCTGCTGGCGGAGGCGGTCTACGGCCTGCCCGAGCGCCACCGGGCGGCCCTGCGCGGGGCCGGCCTGGTCGCGGTGCCCGGCTGCTACCCGACGGCGACCGTGCTGGCGATCGCGCCGCTCGTCGAGCGCGGGCTCGTGCGCGCGACCGGCCTCGTCGTCGACGCCAAGAGCGGCGCGTCGGGCGTCGGCCGCTCGCCCGCGCTCGCCTCGCACTTCCCGGAGATGGCCGAGGGCCTGAAGCCGTACAAGGTCGGCGGCACCCACCGGCACACGCCGGAGATCGAGCAGGAGCTGGCGCGCGCCGCCGGCGTCGACGTCACGGTGCTCTTCACGCCGCACCTGGTGCCGATGATCCGCGGCATCCTCGCCTGCGTCTACGCGGAGCCGACCGACCCCGCGCGCCCCGCCGACGCCTACCGGGCGGCGCTCGCCGAGGCGTACGCGGGCGAGCCGTTCGTCGACGTCCTGCCGGCCGGCGCGGTGCCCGACACCGCCCACGTGCGGGGCAGCAACCGCGTCCACGTCACCGCCGTCTTCGATCCGCGCTCGCGCCGCGTGCTCGCGATGTCGGCGATCGACAACCTGGTCAAGGGCGCCAGCGGCCAGGCGCTCCAGTGCGCCAACCTCGTCCTCGGCCTGCCCGAGACGATGGGCCTCGCCGCCGCCCCGCTGTTCCCCTGACAGGGGCGGCGGGTAGACTGAGGGTCATGCGCGCCGCGGAACCGGGGCTGACGTGGCCGGCCGACGAGAAGACGGTCGACGAGCGGGTCTTCCTGCGCGCGTCGTGGGCGGACTACCAGCGGATCAATCGCCTGCGCGGCGAGTCGGCGGTGCCGAGGCTGGTCTATCAGGACGGCGTGCTGGAGCTGATGTCGCCGGGGGAAGATCACGAGACGGACAAGAAGAAGCTGGCCCGCCTGTTCGAGGTCCATGTCGATCACCTCGGCGTCCTCGCGGAGGGTGTCGGGTCGTGGACGGTCAAGAACCAGCGGCGGAAGCTGGGGGCCGAAGCCGACGAGTGCTACCTGATCGGCCGGCTCCTCGAGAGGCACAAGACCAAGGCCCCCGACCTGGTCATCGAGGTCGTCTACTCGTCGGGCGGGCTGTCGAAGCTCGAGGTCTGGTACGGCCTCGGCGCCAAGGAGGTCTGGTTCTGGACCCGCAAGCGCGAGCTCCTGATCTTCGTCCGGAGGCCGCGTGGCTGGCGCGCGTCGTCGACCAGCGCGCTCGTCCCCGACCTCGATCCGGCGCTGCTCGTCCGTTGCATGGCCGTGGTGGGCCAGACCGCCGCGGTCGCGGCGCTACGCAAGGCCTTGCAGCGCCGCTGACGCGGCCGTGATCACTCCATGCGGCCGCCGGAGGTGAGCTTGCCGAGCTCGCGGTACTCGAGGGCGATGGCGCGGACCATGTGCTCCTGCGCGAGCGGGCGGTTCTCCTGGGCGGCGAGGAAGGCGGCGCGCAGGGTCGAGTTGCGGATGTAGCCGCCCGACAGCGGGAAGCGGCGCGCGAGGTCGACGAAGTCGAAGTCGCCCGACACCGGCGTCTCCACCGGGATGTGCGCGGCCCACAGGCGCACCCGCATCTCCTCGTCGGGGAACGGGAAGTGGAGCCGGAGCGACATGCGCCGCTTGAACGCCTGATCGATCGAGCCCTCGAGGTTCGTCGTCAGGATCGCCACGCCCTCGAAGCTGTCGAGGCGCTGCAGCAGGTAGTTGACCTCGAGGTTCGCGTAGCGGTCGACCGAGCTCTTCACCTCGGTGCGCTTGGCGAACAGCGAGTCGGCCTCGTCGAAGAGGATGACGACCTGGCCGTCCTCGGCGGCGTCGAAGACCTCGGCCAGGTTCTTCTCGGTCTCGCCGATCCACTTGCTGACGATGCGCGCGAGGTCGATCCGGTAGAGATCGAGGCCGAGCTCGCGGGCGATGAGGCCGGCGACCATCGACTTGCCGGTGCCGGGCGGGCCGTAGAAGAGCGCGGTCAGGCCGCGCGACGTCGTCATCTTGGAGTCGAAGCCCCACTTCTCGTAGACCGTCTTGCGGTGGCGGATGCGGGCGATGAACTCGCGGACCGAGTCGATGCAGTCGTCGGGCAGCGAGACCTGCTCCCAGCGGGCGAGGCGCTTCACGTGCGTCGCGATGTGGGTGAGCCGGCCGGCGATGTGCTGGCGCGCGACCTCCTCGAGCAGCGGGGCGGCGTCCTCGTCGTCGGCCGGCGCCCCGTGGCCGTTGCCGTGGCCGTTGCTGCCCCGCGTGTGGATGGCGAGCGGGTCGTGGGCGTGCTGCTCGTGCGTGCGGCGGGCGACGACCTGCGAGATGACGTGCTCGATGATGCCGGGGCCGACCCGGTAGCGGGCGGCGAGCGCGTCGACGTCGCCGCAGCGCAGGCCGGCGCGGGCGAGCGCCTCCGTCCAGAAGACGGTGCGCTCCGACTCCGACAGGGTCGGGATCGTCGCGGTGACGAAGCCGGGGTCGAGCGGCAGGCTGGCCTCGGGGGCCGCGCGGATCACGACCGGGCCGGGGTGGGCGCGCAGCGTCTGCTTGATGAGGTCCTGGCCCTCGGCGTCGGCGGGGTCGGCGGCCTCGAGGCCGCTGACGACCGGCACGGTGCCGCGGAGGATCGAGCGGAACAGCTCCTGGCGGAGCGCGGCGGCCATCAGCTTGCCGGCGCGCGGCAGGCGGTGGCAGTCGATGCAGGCGATGCTGCGCTCGACCTTGGCGGCGAGCGCGGCGATCAGGCTGTGGCGGCCGGCGCCGCGGCGGCCGCGGATGACGACGCGGACCGGATCGTCGTCGGGGCGGCGGGCGGCCAGCGCGAGGACGAGGTCGCGCTTGAGCTCGGCCGGGATGTGCAGCTCCTCGAGCGTGCGGTCGGCCTTGCGGACGACGGTGACGTCGCCGTGGCCGCCGCCGGTCGGCCGGCCGCGCACGCGCTCGACGAGGACCGGATCGACCGTGATCGCGCCGAACAGCGGCGCCCGGTCGTTGGCGGTGATGCGGACGAGGCCGTAGCGGACGAGCGGCGCGTCCTCGGCGAGCTCGCGGGCGACCTCGGTGCGGGCGGCGCGATCGTTGCCGGCGATGACCGTCTCGATCAGGTAGCGGTCGACGATCGGCCGGTTCTCGTCGTTGCCGAGGATGCCGAACAGGCGGGCGATCTCGCCGCGCGCGCTCGGCGACATCGCGACCATCAGCACGTGGGCGGCGACGCTCGACAGGCCGAACTCGCGCGACAGCTCGACGAACGGCAGGCGGATGCCGCGGGCGAGCGTCGCGCGGGTGCGGCCGCCGCTGCGCGCGGTCATGCGGGCGAGCCGCTCGTCGCTCTCGAGCATCAGCTCGGGCGCGTAGCCGCCGACGTGGCCGAGGAGCGCCTTGACCTCGCGCTCGAACGGGCGGATGTCCTCGGACGGGACGCTCAGGCGGCCGCTGTTCCACGCCTCGGCGATGGCGCGGGCGGCGCGGGCGGCGACGAGGTCGAGCATGTCGTCGAGGTGCTCGCGCGCCGAGGTGTACGGCGGCCAGTCGCCGCTCGCCTCGATCGTGATCGGCGGCAGGGCCACGCCGAACGCGAGCGGCGGCGCGTCGGGGACGACGATCGGCGGCGGCGGCGGCTCCTGCTCGAGGTCGTCGAGGACCGGCGGCTCGCCGACGAGGGCGTCGACCCGCGCGGGCTCGGGCGCGACGCCGAGCAGGTGGCCGGTGGCGCCGGCGAGGGTGGTGCCGCCCGGCCCGGCGGCCGCGTCGCCGTCGTCGTCGTCGCGCAGGCTGAGCTGGAGGCGGGGCACGCCGGCCGGGCGCTCGGCGCGGGCCGGCTCCTGCTCCTCGCCGCGCGCGATCGCGGTCATCGTCGCGCGGCGGGCGACCGCGGCGACGCTGAACAGGTCGGTCGCCGGCGTGTGCAGCACCGCCGGCAGGCCGCCGGCCTCGGGCGCGCCGGCGAGCACGACGTACTGGCCGTCGGCGTCGACGTCGAGGTCGTGGACCGGCCACGGCGCCGCCGACTCCGACTGCACGCGGCCGTAGCGGAGGTCGACGACCAGCACGCCGACGTCGTCGGCGGCGACGATGGCGACGCCGCGGTTGTCGGCGACCGCCCACCGCTGCGTGCGCGGCAGGCTGATCTTGTGGATGAGCGCGCCGGTCGGCTTGAGGACGACGAAGACGTCCTGGACGTCGCCGCGGCAGAGGACCGCGACCGCGCGGCCGGCGAACAGCGCGGTGGCGCCGAGGACCTCCCCGACGTCGCCGAGCAGCGCGTGGCCGACCTCGCCGCGGCCGATCTCGAGGAAGCGGACGCCGTCGTCGCCGGCGGCGAGCACGCGGCGGCCGATCAGCGCGAACAGCGCGTCGCCGCCGGGGTCGATCGCGTCGGCCGACACCCGGTCGTAGATCGCGTTGGCGAGCACCGGCGGCTCGCCGAGGACGAGGGCGGTGTGGGCGCTGTCGCCGACGGTGGCCTCGAGGCCGGCGCCGGGGCCGGGCAGGGACAGCAGCGGCTCGACCGCCCGCGCGCCGTCGAGCGTGAGGCGGCGGATGCGGTCGCCCTCGAGCAGCCACAGGTTGCCGCCGACGCACGAGAAGTCGGTGAGGTCGGGCGCCGCGATCGGCTGGCGCGGCGCGGTGCCGAGCGCGTCGACCAGCTCCAGCCCGCCGGGCGCGCGGATCGCCACGTAGCGGCCGGAGCGGGACATCGACACCAGCCGCGGCCAGGCACGCTGCACGCGGAGCGCCATAGGCGCCGACGATACCATGGGGCTCCGACGCCGCGACGGTGCCCTGCCGGCTCCGCCGGCTCCGCCGGTAGGGGAGGGTGGAGCCCGTTGGGACGCCGAGTCGGCGGAGGAAGGCGAGCGGTCCGAGGACGAGCTCGGTCTGGCCGGTGAACCACGGTCGGCGTCCTTCGACCTCGGGCTCGCTGGCGCTCGTCCGAGTGATGGCGCGCCGCTCGCGTGAGCAAGCGCTCCATGCGCCCGAGACGCCGGGGGCCCGACCACTCCCGTCGCCGACGATCGAGAGCCGGTGACAGCGGTGGGGGCGAGGACGCGGGCGAGGTCGGCAGGCGGCGCGCGAGGGCGAGCGGGAGAGGCGCCCGCCGACGAGCATCCGCCGGTGCCCGCAAGCTGTCCGAGAGCCGGACACGCGCGTCCGGTATTCGGACACTGTCCGGCTGGCCGAACGCGTGCCGGCGGGCGAAGCGGCGGAACCTGCCGTGATCGCGTGGCCGCGGGTCGGGCCCGGGACCTGCTTCGCGCGGCGCGGTGGTCGCGACGACCGGGATGACGGGCTACGAGCGGCGGCGGCCGGAGACGACCGTCTTGCACGCGGTGGTGCGCGAGCACCTCGAGTCCTTCCTCGAGGACGCGCGCCAGCGCAGCGCGCACGGGTTCGGGTTGCCTCGTCACGTCGAGCGCGAGCTCGATCGCCCCTGACCACTCCCCATTCGCCGCGTCGGCGAACCATGGCGACTCGGTTGCGACGGTGCGGCGGTTCCACGAGCAGCTCACGGACCGGCTGACTGCGGAGCTACCTCGCGTGCGGTGACCTGGCGCGCGGCTTCTGCCGCGTCCGCTGCGGCGACTGCGGCGTCGATCGGCTGGTCGCGTTCGCGTGCCAGGGGCGGGCGGTGTGTCCGTCGTGCCGCGGTCGGCGGCCGGTGGACCTCGCCGGGCACCTCGTCGACCGCGTCCTGCCGCCGGCGCGCTATCGCCAGTGGACGCCGTCCTTGCCGTGGCGCCTGCGCCCGCGGCTCGCCCGCGACCCGCAGCTCCTGTCGCGCGCGCTCGGCTGCATCGTGCGCGCCGTCTTCCGCTGGCAGCGCGCGCGGGCGCGGGCCCTCGGCATCGTCGGTGCCGCGCC
>DASZXE010000922.1:0-2499 GCA_035546475.1 Kofleriaceae bacterium | reverse complement strand
GGGCCGGTCGACGCCGAGCTCGCGGTCGGCCTGCACGCGGCCCTCGCCGCGCGGGCGCCGCGCGAGCTCCGCGGCGGCGCGATCGCGGTGCCGGTGCCGCTCGACGACGCCGGCGAGCCGGCGCCGGCCGTGTTCGTCGTCACCCCTCCCGACGGCGAGCGCCTCGGCGAGGAGGAGGTCGAGCTGCTGTCGACCGCCGCCGCCGGCTTCGCGATCGCGCTGCACAACGCGCGCGCGCACGCGAGCCTGCGCGAGCTGACCGAGCGCCTGCGCCGCGAGGTCGAGGTCGCCGAGCGCCGCCGCCGCGAGATCGCGCGGCTCAAGGACCGGCTCGAGGCCGAGAACCGCGCGCTCGTCGGCGAGCTGGCGTCGCGCACCGGCAAGGCGCCGGTGATCGGCCAGGGCCTCGCCGCCACGTTCGAGCTGGCGCAGAAGGTCGCGCGCTCCGACGCGACCGTCCTCGTCCGCGGCGAGACCGGGGTCGGCAAGGAGCTGATCGCGCGCGCGATCCACGCCGCGTCGCCGCGCCGGTCGGGGCCGTTCGTCGTCGTCGACTGCGGGGCGATCGCCGCCGGGCTCGTCGAGAGCGCGCTGTTCGGCCACGAGCGCGGCGCCTTCACCGGCGCGGTGCGGGCCGCGCAGGGGGCCTTCCGCGCGGCCCACGGCGGCACCATCTTCCTCGACGAGCTCGGCGAGCTTCCGCTCGAGCTCCAGCCCAAGCTGCTGCGCGTGCTGCAGGAGCGCGAGGTGCAGCCGCTCGGCGGCGAGGCGCCGGTCGCCGTCGACGTGCGCGTCGTGTGCGGCACCAACCGCGACCTCGAGGCGCTCGCCGCCGACGGCGCCTTCCGCGCCGATCTGCTGTACCGCCTCAAGGTCGTCGAGATCGCGGTGCCGCCGCTGCGCGCGCGCAAGGCCGACCTGCCCGCGCTCGTCGAGCACTTCCTCGCGCGGCTGGCGGAGCGCAGCGGCCAGGCGCCGCGCCGCCTCGGCCCCGACGCGCTGCGCCTGCTCGTCGAGCACGACTGGCCCGGCAACGTCCGCGAGCTCGAGCACGCGCTCGAGGCCGCCGCGGTCTACGCCGAGGGCGAGCTGATCGGCGCGCGCGACCTGCCGGTGATGGGCAAGGTCTTCCGCCGGCGCGCCGAGCAGGCGCTCGACGCCGCCGCGGTCACCGTCGACGGCGCTCCGCGCGCCGGCCTGCGCGAGACGCTGGGCGATCTCGAGCGCGAGCGGCTGACCGACACCCTCCGCGCGTGCGAGGGCAACCGCAGCCGCGCCGCCAAGGCGCTCGGCATGTCGCGCGGCGCGCTCCTCCGCCGCCTCAAGCGCTACGGCCTCGCCGACCTCGCCGACGCCGCCTGACCGCCGGCGCTGGCCGCGAGGCCGAGCGCGGGCGCGAGCGAACGTGGTGCGAGCGCGCGTCGCCCTCGCGTCGGGCGCCCCGATCGCACTACGATGGATCGATGAAGACGGCGGCCCGCTGGCTCCTGACGCTGTTCATGGTGGTCGCGGGGCTCAACCACTTCCTCGCGACCGCCTCGTACGCGGCGATCGTGCCGCACGCGCTGCCGGCGCACCGCGCGCTCGTCTACGTCTCGGGCGTCGCCGAGATCGCCGGAGGCCTCGGCCTCATCCTGCCGGCGACCCGCCGCCTGGCCGCGTGGGGCCTCATCCTGCTGTTCGTCGCGGTCTTCCCCGCGAACGTCAACATGGCGATCCACCACCTCCCGCTCGGGACCCACCCGGTGCCGACCTGGTTCCAGTGGGTGCGCCTCCCGCTGCAGGCGGCGCTCATCGCCTGGGCGTGGTGGTTCACCCGCCCCGACGCGCAGCCGCCGGCGCGCTGACCGACGAGCCCGCGCGAGCCGGACGGGCGCCGGCGAGCGGCGTCGACCAGCCGGCGCCGCGAGGCCGGGCCTTGACAATTTGTAAACGTCGTTTACTTTATGCCTGTGCTTCACGAAGCGTCCACGTCCAGGTCCACGCCGGCGGCCGCGAGCAAGGCCACGCCGCGGGCTCGGCGGCGCGACGCCAACCTCGGCCGTATCCTCGACGCGGCCGCGCGGCTGGTCGCGGACGAGGGGCTCGACGCGCTGTCGATGGCGCGGCTCGCCGACGCCGTCGACTACACGCCCGGCGCGCTCTACCGCTACGTCGACTCGAAGGACGCGCTCCTGTCGTTGCTCGTGCAGCGGATCCTCGACGACCTGCGCGGCGCGCTGGCCGCCGCGGTCACGTCGCCGATGGGCGCCCTCGAGCGCCTCGTCGCGATGGTGCGGGCGTACCGCGCGTTCGTCGCGGGCGCGCCGCACCGCTTCGGCGTGCTCGCGATCGCGCTGGCGACCCCGCGCGTCCTGCTCGCGTCGCCCGCGCACGGCGAGCCGGCGACCGCCGCGGTCGTGGCGACGCTGCGGCCGATCGCCGACGCGCTCGCCGCCGCCGTCACCGCTGGCGAGCTCGGCCCGGGCGACCCGGTCGAGCGCACGCTCACCCTCTTCG
>DASZXE010000921.1:0-7143 GCA_035546475.1 Kofleriaceae bacterium | reverse complement strand
CGCCGCCGGCTGCCCGAGCTTCGCGTGCACGCCGGCCAGCTCGATGGCGATGCCGATCGCGTCGCCCTCGCCGCCGGCGGCGACCGCGGCCGCGCGCCGCTCGAGCATGTCGGCGACGACCGGCCAGTCGCGCGCGTCACGCGCCAGCTTCTCGAGCGCCGCGATCGCGCCCGCGTGCCCCGGCTCGTGCTGCAGCGCCTGCCGGAAGTGCGCGCGCGCGGTGTCGCTGTCGCCGTCGCCGCTCGCCAGCTCGCCGAGCCGGAAGAACAGGTCGGCCGCGTCGCGCCCGGTCGGGCCGAGCGCGAGCGCGCGCTGCAGCACGTCGGCCGCCTTCGCGCGGTCGCCGGTGCGCTCGTGGATGCGCGCCAGCCGGGTCAAGGCCGCCACGCTGCCCGGCTCGCGCCGGAGGATCTTCTCGAGGATGTCGCCGGCCTCGTCGGGGTTGTCGAGCGGCCCCTCCCAGATGTCGGCCATCCGCGCCAGCGTGCGCAGCTCGGCCGCCTCGTCGCCGAGCGTGCCGTAGACGTCCGCCCGCTTCTCGAGCAGCTCGACGAGGTCGTGCCACCGGCTCGACTTCGCCAGCAGCCGCTCGAGCTGCTCGTACGCCGCGTGCAGCGAGCTGTCGAGGTCGAGCACCGCGTACCAGTGCGCGATCGCGTCGTCGATCGCGCCGCGTTCGCGCTCGGCCAGCTCGGCCATCCGGGTGAGCACGGCGGTCTTGTCCGACGACGTCCGGGCCAGGTCGAGCCGGCGCGCGAGCAGATCCTGCACCGCCATCCAGTCCTTCGCCGCCACGTGCACCGCCTCGAGCGCCGACAGCGCCGCCGCGTCGGTCGGATCGAGGTCGAGCACCGTCTGCCAGGCGGCGGCGGCCGCCGCGGGGTCGCCCAGCTCGCTCTCCAGGTGGGCGATGCGGGTGCGGATCGCCTTCTCCTCGGCGCCGTCGATCGCGATCGCCGCCGCGCGCGTCAGGTCGTGGACGAGCGCGCGCCTGTCGCCGCGCCGCTCGTGGATGCGCGCCAGGTTGGCGAGCGGATCGCGATCGTCGTCGGCGAGGTCGACCACCGCCTCCCACGCGGCGATCGCCCCCTCGTCGTCGTGGCTCTGCTCGCGCAGGCCGGCGACCTCGCGCCACAGGTCGATCTTCGCCGACGGATCGAAGGCGAGCTCGGCCTGACGGGCCAGCACCGCCGCCAGCGGCCCGATCTCGCCCATGCTGCGGTGGGTCCGCTCGAGCGCCTCCAGCGCCGGCAGGTGATCGGCGTCGAGCGCGAGCGCCTGGTGGAACGACGCGGTCGCCTTCGCCGGATCGCCGAGGCGATCGAGCTGCACGGTGCCGGCGTACATCCACAGCGGCAGCGCGGCGTCACCCGCCTTGCCGGCGATCTCCTCGACCCAGCCGGCGACGTCGAACCAGCGCGCCTCGTGGCCGGCCAGCCGGTCGACCTCGGCGAGCGCCTCCGTCGACGTCGGGTCGTCGGCGAGCCAGCCGGCGGCCGCGGCGAGCGCGCGCCCGTGGTCGTGCGTGCGCGTCTCCGCCAGGGTCGCGATCCGGTGGTGGATCGCCGCGCGCTCGTGGGCGTCGTCGACGACGGACAGCCGCGCGTCGAGGATGCCGATCAGCTTCGGCCAGTCGCCGTCGGCCTCGTACAGCGGCTCGAGGGTGTCGAGGATGGTCGCCTTCTCCTCGGCCGCCGTCGCGAGCAGGCGCTCGAGCGAGGCGCGCGCCGCCTGGTGGCCGTGGTCGCGGTCGAGCACCGTCCGGTACGCGGCCACCGCGCCGGCGGCGTCGTGGAGCTGCGTCTCGCGGACGTCGCCGAGCCGGAAGGTCAGGTCGGCGGCGTGGGGGTCGTCGGACAGCTCGGCGAGCCGCTCGAGGACGCGGGCCAGCTCGTGCCAGCGGCCGAGCCGCCACAGCACGCGGTCGAGCGCGGTCAGGGCCGCCGCCTCGTCGACCATCGTCGACGCCGCCCGCTGGTACGCGCCCGCGGCCAGCGCCGGCGCCTGCATCTGCTCCTCGTAGATGCGGCCGAGCCGCATGGCGTAGTCGTGCTCCAGCTCCGGCTCGAGGCCGGTCTGCAGCCGGCCGTCGAGCAAGGTCGCCAGCTCGGCCCACGCGCCGCGCGCGGCGGCCAGGCGCTCGAGCGGACCGATGAGGCCCTTGTCGGACGGGTTCTCGGTCAAGGCGCGCGACCACACCTGCGCGGCGGCGGCGAGGTCGCCGCGCAGCGTCTCGTGGACGTCGGCGAGCGACGCCCACAGGTTGCGGCGCTCCTCCGGATCGGTCGCGCCCTCGAGCCGCCGCTCGAGCACGCGGACCAGCGCGTCGTGATCGCCGCGCGCCCGGTAGTGGCGCTCGAGCAGCTCGGCGGCCGGCTCCAGGTGCGCGTCCTGCGCGAGCAGGCCCTCGAGGGCCGCCAGCGCGCCTGCGTGCTCCGGCACCAGCGCCAGCACGGCGCCGTACCGCTCGATCGCGCGCTCCGGCTCGGACAGCTCGTGCTCGCTCAGGTGGGCGGCGCGGTACTCGAGCTCGGCGTGGCTCGCCGGATCGTCGGCGAGCGTCGCCCGCCGCTCGAGGATGTCGAGCAGCTCCGGCCACATCCGGCTCGCCTGGTAGAGGCGATCGAGCTCGGCCAGCGCCTCGTCGTCGGTCGGATCCTCGGCGAGGACCGCCTGGAGCTGGTTCTGCGCCTCGTAGCCGTCGCCGAGGTCGCGCTCGGCGACCGCGGCGAGGTCCATCCGCAGGTGGCGGCGGATCGACGGATCGTCGGCGAGCTCGAGCTTGCGCTCGAGGATCTGCGCCAGCTCGCGCGGCTGCTCGAGCTGCCGGTAGAGGCGGTCGAGCGCGTCGAGCGCCGCCGCGTCGGTGTCGTCGGCGGCCAGCACGTTCTTGTAGGCGGCCACCGCCTCGCGCGGCTGCTCGAGGACGTCTTCGTAGAGGCCGGCGACCCGGTGGAGCAACGTCAACCGCTGCGCCGGATCGTCGGCCAGCTCGGCGCGCCGCTCGACGACCGAGACCAGCTCGGCCGGCCGCCCCTCGACGGCCAGCAGCCGGTCGAGCGAGGCCAGCGCGCCGGCGTCGTCGGGCGCGACCGCCAGCACCTTGCGCCAGGCGGCGATCGCCGCCGGCCGGTCGTCGCGCGGGCCCTCGTGCAACTCGGCGACGCGCGACAGCGCCATCGCCGACGCCTCCGGCTCGAGCGTCGACGCCGCGCCCTGCTCGAGGATCGCGACCAGCGGATCCCACGCGCTCATCAGGCCGGCGTGGTGGACGAGGCGCTCGAAGACCTCCTTGCGGGCCGGATCGATCTGCCAGGCGCGCGCGTAGGCGTCGAGCGCGCGCTGGGCGTCGCCGCCGCGGACGTCGTGCAGCTCGGCGACCTCGAGCAAGGCGACGATCTTCGACTCGGGATCGTCGAGGTGCGGGACCTGGTGCTCGAGCAGCGCGACCAGCCGCGGCCAGGCGTCGCGCCGGCGGTAGTACGGCTCGAGCAGCTCCGCCGCCCGCCCGCGCTGATCGGGATCGGCGAGCAGCCGCTCGAGCGCGGCGGCCGCCGGCTCCGGCTGATGGCTGGCCAGCACCTCCTGGTACTGGTCGACCGCCGCGCTCGGATCGTGCAGCTCGCTTTCGAGCACGCCGGCGAGCGCGAGGCGCAGCTCGACCTGCGCCGGCTCCGTCGTCGCGCGGCCGAGCCGCTCGGTGAGCAGCTCCGACAGGTCGTACCAGCGGCTGCGCGCGCGGTAGAGCCGATCGAGCTCGATCGCCGCGTGGTCGTAGTCGGCGGTGATACCGGCGTCGGCGGCCGACGCCAGCACGCCCCGCCACGCGTCGATCGCGCCGTCCGCGTCGCCCAGCTTCTGCTCGAGCAGCGCGGCGAGCTTCGCCTGCAGCTCGCGCCGCCAGGTCTCGTCGTCGATCGCGGTGATCGCGTCGTTGTAGGCGGTCGCCAGCGGCCGCCACTGGCCGTGGCGGGTGAGGAGCTGCTCGAGGCCGGCGAACAGCTCGCGCAGCGGGGGCAGGTCGTCGTCGGGCGGCAGGAAGCCGGCCAGCGCGCGCAGGTAGGCCTGCGAGCCCGGGTCCCAGCGATCGAGGCGGTGGTCGTAGATGTCGGCCGCCTCGGCGGCGATCGCGCGCAGGTGCGCGGCGTCGCCCCGGTCGTCGTCGAGCACGCCCTGGTAGACGGCGGCGAGCTGCGGCCACAGGTCGAGGATCGTCGCCAGCCGGTGGAGCTGCCCGCGCACGCCGGGCTCGCTCGGCTCCTCGCGCAGCACCTTCGCGTACCAGCCGAACGCGGCCTCGAGGTCCTCGAGCTGCTCCTCGTAGAGGCGCGCGATCTGCCCGGTCAGCTCCAGGCGCTCGGCCGGCTCGCCGGCGGCGTCGAGGCGCACCTCGTAGATGCGGACCAGCCGCGGCCAGTCCTGGCGCCAGATGTAGATCGGCTCGAGGACCTCGGCCGCCTGCGCGCGGACGTCGACCTCGGTGAGCATCCGCTCGAGGGCGGCGAGCGCGGTCGGCTCGGCCGGGTCGCCGGACAGCGCGGCGGCGTAGCTGTCGGCGGCGGCCGACAGGTCGCGCAGCTCCTGCTCGTGGACCTGGCCGGCCTTGATCCGCAGCGCGACCGCCTCCTCGAGCGACTCGACGAAGCCGAGGCGGCGCTCGTAGAGGTCGATCAGATCGGCCCAGCGGCCCTGGTCGCGGTAGAGCGCCTCGAGCGCGGTCGCCGCCGGCTCGTCGGACGGATCGAGCTCGAGCACCGACTGCCACGCGGTGATCGCGTCGTCGGTGCGGCGGAGCGGGCCGCCGGCGAGCGCCGCCATCTCGGCGAGCGCGGCCTTGCGCTCGAGCGGATCGGCGGTGCCGAGGTCGGTCTTCTGCGCGAGGATCTTGTACAGCTCCTCGGCCTGCGCCGGCCCACCCTGGCGGTAGATCGACTCGAGCGCGCCGAGCGCGCGGCGGTCGTCGGGCTGGCTGTCGAGGACCTTGTGGTAGTAGCGGGCGGCGAGCGCGGCGTCGTTCGAGACCGCGCGCGCGAGGTCGGCGATGTCGAGGTAGAGGCGGCGCTGGAGCTCGCCGTCGAGGACGTCGTCGGCGATGTCGCGGTAGACGGCGATCAGGTCGCCCTCGCGGCCGAGGTCGGCGGCCAGGCGATCGAGCTCGCCGAGCAGCTCGGGCAGCTCGGGCTCGGCGACGGCGGTGCGGACCGCCGCCTCGATCGCGGCGAACGCGCCGGCCTGGTCGCCGAGGCGCCGCTCGCGGATCTGGGCGACGCGGGTCTGCCGCTGCAGGCGATCGCGGACCGACGAGTCGCGCTGCGCGGTCTGCCAGAGCAGCTCGGTCAGCTCCTGGTCGCGGCCGGTCGCCTCGTACAGTGGCTCGAGGATCGACGTCGCGCGGGCGGCGAGGTCGGGATCGCCGAGCGCGCGCTGCACGGCGGCGAGCGCCTCCTCGTGGCCGGGCTCGCGGGCGAGGACCTCGGCCCAGCGATCGAGCGCCTCCGGCTCGCGGCCGAGCGGCCCGGCGAGCAGCCGCGCGATCTCGTGGCGGCGGGCGACGACGTCGTGCTCGCCGCGGGCGTCGGCGAGCGCGAGCCGGCGCTCGAGGATGTCGAGGCGGTCGGCGGGCCGCTCCTGCTCCTGGTAGAGGCGGGCCAGCTCGTCGAGCGCGGCCGCGTCCTCGCCGTCGTGGTCGAGGATCTCCAGGTTCGCGGCGATCGCCTGCTCCTGGTCCTCGAGCATGACCTCGTGGATCTCGGCCAGGCGGCGGAGCAGCGCGATGCGGTCGGCTGGCGCCTCGGCGCGGTCGGCCTGGCGGCGCAGGTTCTCGGCGAGGTCCTTCCAGCGATCGGCGCCCTGGTAGAGCCGCTCGAGGGCGAGCAGCGCGTCGAGATCCTCGGCGTCGTCGGCGAGGAGCTGGTTCCAGGTCGCGATCGCGGCGTCGCGGTCGTCGAGCTTCTGCTCCTCGAGCTCGGCGGCCTGGGCGAGCAGGCGCGCGCGGGCGTCGGCGGTCGGCGCGCCCTCGGCGTGGAGGTGCAGCACCTTGTCGAGATCGGCCCACCGCTCCTCGTCGGTGTAGAGGCCGGCGAGCGCGACGAGCGCGGGCCCGGCGACCTCGGCGTCGTGCGGCGCCGCCTGGTAGAGGCGGTGGTAGGCGGCGATCGCGCGGGCGTTGTCGCCGAGCGAGATGTCGGAGATCTCGGCGAGCTGGCGGAGCAGCGGGATCGCGACGTGCGGCTCGACGCCGGTCGCGGCCTCGTCGAGCGCCTTGGCGGCGTCGCCCCAGCGGTCGGTGCGGGCGGCGAGCCGGACCAGGTTCGCGGCCGGGCGCGGATCGGACGGATCGGCGGCGAGGCCCTGCGCCCAGGTGTCGAACGCGGCGCGCAGGTTGCCGAGCTCGTCCTCCTCGACGGCGGCGACCCGCGCGAGCAGCTCGAGCGCGCCGAGCGGCGAGTCGGCGGCCTCGCGCTGGATGCGGAGGACGTTGGTCAGGTCCTTCCACAGCCGGTCGCGGGTGTAGAGCGGCTCGAGCATCGCGGCGACCCGCTGGCGGAGCGCGGGCACCGCCAAGAGCTCCTCGAGCAGCTCGCGGCCGTCGGCGTGGCCGGGCGCGCGGGTGACGACGTCCTCGAGCAGGTCGACGGCGCCGGCCGGATCGCCGAGGTGGTGGGCGTGGAGCGCGGCGCGGCGGAACAGGAGGCCGAGCTGCTCGGTGGCGGGCACCGAGTCGAACGAGCGCTCGAGGATCGCGTCGAGCTCGGCCCACTCCTTGCGCTCGCCGTACAGGCGATCGAGCGCCTTGTACGCCGGCAGGTAGCCGGGATCGACGTCGAGGAGCCGGCGGTAGGTGTCGATCGCGCGGGTCGCGTCGTTCGCGATCTCCTCGTCGAGGGTCGCGATCTCGATCAGCGCGGAGCGGCGCTCGTCGACGGAGACGGCGGCGGTGGCGCGGCGCTCGAGCAGCTCGCGCAGCTCGGCCCAGCGCTCGCCCTGCCGGTAGAGGTCGGCGAGGGCGGTGAACGCCTCGGCGTCGTCGGGCTCGACCTCGAGGACGGCCTTCCAGCCGCGCTCGGCGCCCTGCGGATCGCCCAGCTCGTCGGCGTGGAGGTGGGCCAGCTCGGCGGCGAGCGCGCGGATCTCCGACGGCGG
>DASZXE010000920.1:0-1899 GCA_035546475.1 Kofleriaceae bacterium | reverse complement strand
CGCGCGCCTAGGCCGCCCGGAGGACGATCAGCACGGCGACGACGAAGCCGAGGATCACCATCGTCTCGGGGATGGCGACCAGCAGCACGGCGGTGGTGCGCAGCTCCGGCTTCTCGGCGAGGGTGGCGGCCGCCGCCGAGCCGATCTTCGACTGCGCCCAGGCCGTGGCCATGGCGCTGCCGACGATGGCCACCGCGGCTGCGATCGCGATCCACATGGTGCTCATGACTGCTCCTCGATCAGGTAGGGCCCGCCGGCGGACCGCCGGTGTCGAGCGCGTGGGTGAACGGCCGGTACGGTCCGCCGCCGGGGTCGAAGAAGGTGCCGAAGAACTCGACGTAGTGGAGGCGGAGGACGTGGATCGTCGGGCTGAACAGCGCGATCCCGAAGTTGACGAGGTGGAACAGCAGCGCGAAGACGACGCCGATCGCCGCGCCGCCGAACGCGCCGACCATCTGGTTGGCGACGATCGCCAGCATCACCGAGGCGGTGCCGAGCGCCATCACGCGGGCGTAGGAGAAGACGTGGCCGACGGTCGTGATCAGCTCGAGCAGGGCCGCCGCGCCCTCGAGCGCGATCAGCACCGGGAACGCGGCCAGGAGCGCGATGATCGCCGGCGTGAACAGCGCGTGCGGCAGCAGCTCGAGCATGGCGGCGAGCGCCACCGCGATCAGCGCGAGCATGAGCGCGGTGAGGCCGCGCCCGGCCGCCTCGCGCGGGCGGCGCCGCCGACCGATCGCGGAGACGACGAGGCCGAGCAGCATGTGGACGAGGCCGAGCGCGATCGCGAGGCCGAGGAACGGCAGGATCGCCTCCTCGCGGTCGAGCCAGAGCGGCCGCAGGCCGAACCAGCGGGCGCCGAGGTCGCCGAACAGCTCGCCGTAGAGCAGGCCGAAGATCGCCGCGTAGCAGGCGACCGCGGCGGCGATGCGGGCGAGGTCGCGGGCGAGGCCGCGCCGCGGGCCGCGCCGCCACAGGATCGCCGCGATGATCGCGAGCAGCGCGGCGTAGCCGACGTCGCCGACGATCACGCCGAACAGGAGCGGGAAGAAGACGGCGACGAACGGGGTCGGATCGACGGTGCCGTAGCGGGGCAGCGGCAGCATCGAGGTGAGCCGCTCGAACGGCTCGAAGAAGGCCGGGTTGGTGAGCACGACCGGCGCCTCGCTGCCGTGCCACTGGTCGCGCGACAGCTCCTCGACGTCGACGGTGCCGCCGAGCGCGCGGCGGATGCCGGCGACCAGGGCGGCGCGCGCGCGGGTCGGCACCCAGCCCTCGATGACGAAGGCGTGATCGGTCTCGGCGACCCGCTCGCGGGCGTCGAGCGCGCACAGCTCGTCGCGGAACGCGCGGCGGGCGGCCTCGAGCGCGGGGCCGTGGCGGTCGGCGAGGCGGCGGGCGTCGGCGGCGATCGCCTCGAGCTCGCGATCGATCTCGGCGAGCCGCGTGCGCAGGCGGGGCAGCGCCTCGAGCAGCGAGCCGCCGCCGAGCGCGACCGGCACCGGCGCGGTCTCGACGCGGGCCTCGGCGAGCAGGCGCTCGAGGTCGTCGCTGCGGCCGGCCGGCGCGAGGAGGAGGAGCGCGACCTCGCCGCCGGGCAGCGGGCGGTTGCGCAGCTCGTGCTCGCCGAAGACGCGGGCCAGCACCTCGCGCAGGCGGCGCAGGGTCGGGCCGTCGGAGCGCAGGCGCAAGAGGTGGACGGTGAAGCGGCGGTGGTTGCCGGTCATCAGCGGCTCGAGGTCGGCGAACAGCGGCGCGTAGGTGCGCAGCGCGTCGCGCTCGTCCTCGAGCGCGCGGCGGCCAACCAGTTTCCACAGGGGGTCGTGCTGCAGCTCATCTGGCTCGGCGCGCTGCAGAACCTCACGATTCTCGTCCCGGTCGGATTGCTCCTGGGGGTGG
>DASZXE010000919.1:0-4019 GCA_035546475.1 Kofleriaceae bacterium | reverse complement strand
CGGCAGCGCGGCCGCTCCACCGCCGCGCAGCGCCCGCTCCGGCACCGTCGCGCCGACGTTGACGGCGGTGACCAGCCACAGCCCGTCGACCTCGGCGGCGACCGCGCTCACCGCGTGCCGCTTGCCGTCGACGTCGAGCTGCTCGGTCAGCCACGCCGAGCGCGCCCCGGCGGCGCTGTCGATCTGCTGGTCGCGCACCTTCAGCTTGTGGCGCTCGCCGGGCAGCGCGTCGCGCAGCGCGATCAGCGTGTCGGTGCGCGCGCGCCCCTCGTCGCCCGCGCGCGGACCGACCGCGACCAGATCGGCCGCGCACAGCGGAGCGAGCCCGCTCGCGTCGCCGTGCTCGAGGCTCTCCTCGATCTCGCTGGCGAGGCCGCGCGCCTCGTCGACGGCGGTGCCCGCCTCCGGTGCCGGCGCGGCCACGCCGTGCGTCACCGCCGCGCGGCCGCCGCACGCGCCGACCATCGCCAGCGCCAGCGCCATCCATCGACCTGCCGGGCGGTTCGCACGCATGCGGCGCAGGATCTACCCGCCCGCCGCCGATCGCAACCGGCGCCACGGCGTGCGAGGATGGCGCCGTGCTGGTCCGCTTCCTCGACGGGACTCCCCTGCGCGTCGCCGAGCTGCGGCGGATCGTCCCCGCGCTCCAGGTCGAGCCGGCCGGGCTGCCGTCGGGCTACGCGACGAGCGCGCCCGATCCGGGCCAGCGCGCGCACGACATGGTCCGCGCGGTCGACGACGGCTTCCCCTGCCTCGCCGAGTCGTGCGACCTGACCCGGCTCGACGGGTCGAGCCTCCGCCTCGAGCTCGACTCCGAGAACGACAACCGCTTCTGCCGCTACTGGCGCGAGACGCCGGTCGAGCTGCACCTCGCCGTCGCGCTGCGCCGCAGCGCCGACGCGCCGATCGAGGTCTTCCGCTCGGTGCAGCCCGGGCGGATCGCCGACAAGCCGGCCGGCCCGCGCGAGCTCGGCTGGGACCGGCTGTTCGTCCCCGACGGCTTCGACGTCACGCTCGCCGAGCTGGTCGCCGATCCCGACGCGCCGCCCGGCGATCCGGTCGGCCTGCGGGCCCGCGCCTACCAGCCGCTCGTCCGCGCGCTCGAGTCGTGAGCGCCGCGCGCGACCACGCCCCGCGCGCGGTGGTGACCGCGCTCGTCGACACCGGCGCCGGCGCCGACCTCGCCGCGATCGCGCGCGACGTCGAGGAGGCGGCCGCCGCGCTCGGCCTTACCGTCCACGCCCGCCGCCCGCTCGGCCCCGACGCGTTCGAGCTCGACGCCGCCCTCCCCGCCTCGCCCGCCCCGCCGGCGCCGTCCGCGCCGTCCGCGCCGTCCGCCGACGCCACCCACCGCATCGAGGCGCGCCGCCTGCGCCGCGAGCTCGGCGCCGCGCTCGCCGTCCGCCGGCCGGACACGATCGTCGACCTCGCCGTCCAGCTCGATCGCCCGCCGCCCCGCGCGCCCCGCCTGTTCGTGATGGACATGGACTCGACCGTCATCACGATCGAGGTCATCGACGAGCTCGCCCGCCGCCACGGCGTCGGCGCCGAGGTCGCGGCGATCACCGCCCGCGCGATGGCCGGCGAGCTCGACTTCGAGGCCAGCTTGCGGGCGCGCGTCGCCCGCCTCGCCGGGCTGCCGGCCGCCGTCCTCGACGACGTCGCCGGCTCGCTGCCGCTCACCGACGGCGCCGCCCGCCTCGTCCGCGCCGTCCACGCGCTCGGCGGCTGGACCGCGATCGTCAGCGGCGGCTTCACGTTCGGCGCCGAGCCGCTCGCCGCCCGCCTCGGCATCGATCACGTCGCCGCCAACCGCCTCGCGATCGCCGGCGGCGCGCTCACCGGCGAGCTGGTCGGCGAGCTGGTCGTCCCCACCCGCAAGGCCGAGCTGGTCGGCGAGCTGGCGGCCGCCCACGGCCTCGACCTCGCCCACACCGTCGCGATCGGCGACGGCGCCAACGACCTGCTCATGCTCGCGCGCGCCGGCCTCGGCGTCGCCTTCCACGGCAAGCCGCTCGTCCGCGCGGCGGCCGACACGGCGATCACCCGCGGCGGCCTCGATCGCGTGCTCCAGCTCGTCGGGCTGTCGGCCGCCGACGTCGACGCGCTCGCCGCGTGAGCGCCGCGGCGCGGTACCATCGCCGCATGCCTCGCTGCGCGATCGTCCTCGTCCTCCTCGCCGCCTGCGGGGGCACGGTTCGGAGCGGCGGGCGCACGACGGTGCTGCGTCCCGCGTGCGCCGCCGGCGAGCGGTGGGACGGCGGCGCGTGCGTCGCCCGCGGCGGCACCGACGATCTCGACGCCGCCGAGCAGGCGTTCGCCGGCCTGCAGGTCGACGCCGGCCACGCCGCGCTCGATCGCGCCGCCACCCACCCGCTCGATCACGCGAGCTACCTGCGCCTCTGGCTGCAGCGAGGCCAGGCCCACGGCAACGCGGAGGCGTACGACCAGGCGCGCGCCGACTTCTCGCACCTGCTCGACGCCGAGCCCGGCTACGCGATCGACTGCCAGCTCGGCCCGCACGTCTTCGGCCCGTTCCAGGAGGCCAAGGCCGCCGCCGCGACGCGCGCGCTGCCCGAGCTCGAGCTCCGCTGGCGGCGCGACCTGCGCCTCGGCGATCCGGTGCCGATCGAGATCGAGACGATCGCCGACCCCGGCGCGCTCATGCACGACCTGACCGTCTACGTCCGCGAGCGCGGCGCGTCGGCGTGGCGCGCCGCCGACGTCGGCGTGCCCGCGCCCGGCAAGGTCGAGCGCGTCGTGCTGCCGGCGGTCCGCGGCAAGGCGGCCACCGCGCTCGAGCTGTTCGCGGTCGCCTCCGACGATCGCGGCAACGAGGTCCACCTGTGGGCCTCGCCCGATCGTCCGCGCGAGCTGCCGCTCCGCTACAGCCCGCCGACGCCGTGGTACCGCAAGTGGTGGGTGTGGGCGGCCGCCGGCGGCGTCGTCGCCGTCGGCACCGGGGTCGGCGTCTACGCCGCGGTCTGGCAGCCCGACAGCACGATCGACGCGCCGGTCGGCGAGCGCTGACGCCGGTCAGGCGGCGAGGTCGGTGATCGCCGCCCGCTCGTCGACGGTGTGGAAGCGGCCCTTGCCGTCGCGGGCGACGGTGCCGAGCGCGATCGCCGGATCGTGCGTGAAGAACAGGCGGCCCTTGCGCGCCAGGAGCTCGTCGAGCAGCGCCGCCTTCTCGTCGATCAGCCGCTCCGGGTAGCGGTCGTAGCCCATCGTGATCGGCACGTGTACCCACGCGCGGCCGGGGATGAGATCCGCGGCGAAGACCACCGGCCCCGCCGGCATGTCGACCTCGGCCAGCAGCAGCCCCGGCGTGTGGCCGTCGCTGACGCGGAAGCGGTAGCCGTCGCCGAGCACCGCGCTGGTGAACAGCTCGCGCCACGACGCGTCCGGCGGCGCGTCGGGCGCGGCGCCCACCTTCTCGACGCGGCCGGTCGCCTCGATCAGCCCGGCGAGGCCGGGCACGAACGACGCCCTGTCGCGCGGGTGCGGGCTCGTCGCGCGCGCCCAGTGCGCCGCGCCGACCACCCACGTCGCGCGCGGGAAGGCGAGCGCCGGCGCGACGCCCGGCTGCCACGCGGTCAGCGCGCCGCCCGCGTGATCGAAGTGCAGGTGCGAGAGCACGACGACGTCGACCTGCTCGGGCGCGACGCCGTGCGCCGCCAGGTTCTCGAGCAGCACGTGGCGATCCTCGACGACGCCGTAGCGGTCGCGCAGCGCCGGCTCGAAGAACGCGCCGATGCCGGTCTCGAACAGGATCGTGCGCTGCGGCTCGCGCACGAGCAGGCAGCGGCACGCCAGCGGGATCCGGTTGTGATCGTCGGGCGCGATCCACCGCTCCCACATCGGGCGCGGCGCGTTGCCGAACATCGCGCCGCCATCGAGGCGCTGGCTGTTGCCGAGGACCGACGTGAGCGTGCGCGCCGCGGGGGACATCGTCGCCAGCATACCCGGCGGCCGCGCTACTGTCGGAGCGTGCGCGCCAGGTCGCGATCGTCCCTCCC
>DASZXE010000918.1:0-12248 GCA_035546475.1 Kofleriaceae bacterium | reverse complement strand
TGCCCCGACTGCCGAACGGCGGCGACGGCGGCGGCGAGGGTGGCGCTGGCGGCGCGGTGCCCGGGCCGGCCGAGGCGGTGCGCGCGCTGCTCGCCTGGGGCGAGGCGCAGGGCATCGACGCGCGCGCGATCGAGGTGCGCGTCGACGACACCGGCAACCGCTCGGTCGTCGCCCGCACGGCGATCGCCGCCGACCAGCGGATCGTCGCCGTGCCGCGCCGCGCGCTGATCACCGAGCTCGACGTCGCCGACGCGCCGATCGGCGCCGCGCTCGCCAGGGCGGCGCCGCCGCTCGACAGCGGCCACACGCCGATCGCGCTGTGGCTCGCGACCGAGCGGCGCGATCCGTCGTCGCGCTGGCGGCCGTACCTCGACGCCTTGCCGGCGGCGGTGCCGCTGCCGTGGTTCACCGACGACGACCTGCTGCTCGACCTGCGCGGCACGCACACGTGGCTGGCCAACGACGTCGTGCGCGGCGGCGTGATCGCCGACCACGGCGCGATCGTCTCGCGCCTGCCGCGGGTCGCCGACCTCGGCCTCGGCGAGCTCGCCTGGGGCCGCGCGATCGCGAGCTCGCGCCTGTTCCGCGTCAAGCTCGGCGGCGTCGACCGGCTCGCGCTGGCGCCGATCGCCGACCTGTTCGATCACGGCCGCGCCGACGCCACCTGGCGCTACGACGAGGAGCGCGGCGAGTTCGCGATCGTCGCGAAGCGCGCGATCGCCGCCGGCGAGCCGATCCAGCTCTCGTACGGGCGCAAGGGCCTGTCCCGGTTCTTCACCGGCTACGGCTTCGTGCCCGCCGACCTGATCGCGTCGGTCGCCGCCGGCGGCGAGCCGGACCCCGACGATCCGCGCCTCGAGGACGTCGCGGCGATCACGTTCCCCGGCCTGCGCGACGATCCGCGCGCCGCGCTCGCCGTGCACCTCGTCTGGGGCCACGACCTCGATCGCCCGCTGACGATGACGGCGCCGGCGACGTTCGACGAGCGCGCGCGCCGCGTGCTGTCGGTCGCGCGGCTCCTCGCCGCCGACAGCCGCGAGGTCAGCCACGCGATCGATCGCGGCCGCTTCGTGCGCAACGAGCTGGCGTGGCTCGGGCCGCGCAACGAGCGGGCCGCGCTCGAGCGGATCGAGACCGCGGCGCTGGCGGCGCGCACGCACCTGGCGGCCACCGCCGACGCCGATCGCCGCCTCCTCGAGGATCCAGACATCGTCGGCTGGCCGCGGGTCGCCGCCGCGCTGCGGACCGCCGAGCGCGCGGTGCTCGATCGCTGGGCCGAGCTGCTCGCGGTCGCGGCGCCGGTGCTCGGCGATCGCTCGCCGTGGAGCTGGCGGCGCATCGCCACCGAGCGCGAGTCGGCGGGCCTGCGCCACCCGCTGGCGCCCGGCTACCTGCGGGCGGTCGCCGACGAGCTGCCGTGAACGAGGTCACGACCCAGACCGTCGCCCTCCTGGTCGACGCCCTCGAGCTGCGCGGGCTGCGGCCGCAGGCGCTGTGGGCCGACCTCGGCCTCACCGCCGCCCAGCTCCAGCCGGGCGAGCGGATCGGCTGGACCACGTGGATCGAGCTGATCGCGCGGGTCGAGCGCGCGTGCGGCGCCGAGCAGCTCGAGCGCCTGTTCGTGCCCGGCGCCGGCGCCCGCACCGGCCACAGCTTCGTGCGGCTGGCCAACAGCTTCCTCTCGCTGCGCGACCTGTTCTCGCTGTTCGCGCGCTGGGGCCTGCGCCGCAACGTGATGACGCTGTCGGCGCGCTTCGAGCCGCGCACCGACCTCGACGCCCGCTTCACGGTCGCGGTCGATCCGACCTGCCCGGGCTCGCTGCCGACGCTGCGCTTCCTCAGCGGCGTGCTGCACTCGCTGCCGACCCTGCAGGACCTGCCGCCCGCGCAGGTCCGCCTCGAGCCGGGCGCCACCCCGCACCACGCCGTCTACCAGCTCCAGTTGCCGCGCGACCGCTCGCGGCTCGGGCGCGCGCGCCGCCTGCTGCGGCTGGCCGGCGGCGCCTCCGCCGCGCTCGACGAGCTCGAGCAGCAGGCGACCGAGATCGCCGCGAAGAACCTCGCGCTCGAGCAGCAGCTCGCCGAGACCGCGCGCGCCGGCGCCGCGCTCGCCGAGCGGGACGAGTGGCTGCGGCTCGCGCTCGACGCCGCGCGCCTGGGCATCTGGCGATGGACGCCGTCCGAGCGACGTGTCCGGCTCTCGGACGACCTCGCGAAGCTGATCGGCGTCGCCGGCCAGGTCGACCTCGCGACCCGCGCGGTCACCGAGCGCATCCACCCGGAGGACCGCGACCGCCTGACCGCCACCATCACCGACGCGCTCGCCGACCAGCGGCCGTTCGCCGTCGAGTGCCGGATGGTGCGCGCGTCGGGCGAGCTCGGCTGGATCGTCATCAAGGGGCGCGCGGTGCACGGCTCCGATCCGTCGCGCATCCACCTGGTCGGCACCGTCGCCGACATCACCGAGCAGAAGCTGCTCGACAGCCAGCTCCGGTTCGCCGACCGGCTGATCGCCGCCGGCACCCTCGCCGCCGGCGTCGCCCACGAGATCAACAACCCGCTCGGCTACGTCGCCGGCCACCTCGAGCTGCTCCGCCGCGGGCTCGCCGTCGCGACCCCCGACCCGGCCGTCACCGACGCGCTCGCGCAGATGTCCGAGGGCCTCGAGCGCATCCGCGACGTCGTCAGCGACCTGCGGGCGTTCGCGCGCCCCGAGGAGGACGTGGTCACTCGCCTCGTCCCCCGCACCGTCTGCGAGGCGGCGCTGCGCATCGGGTCGTCGATGGTGCGCCACCGCGCGACGCTCACGACCGACTTCGCCGCCGACACGCCGGCGGTGATGGGCAACCCGTCGCGGCTCGGCCAGGTGGTCATCAACCTGATCGTCAACGCCGGGCAGGCGATGCCGGCCGACCGCGCGGCCGCCGACAACCACGTCGGCGTGCGCACCTTCCGGCTGCCGACCGGCGAGGCGGCGATCGAGGTGCGCGACAACGGCGTCGGCATCGCGCCCGACGCGGTGCCCCGGCTGTTCGATCCGTTCTTCACGACCAAGGAGGCGGGCGTCGGCACCGGCCTCGGGCTCGCGGTCTGCCAGCGCATCGTCGGCTCGCTCGACGGCCGCATCGACGTCGACTCGACGCCCGGCGTCGGCTCGACGTTCACGATCGTCCTGCCGCCGGCTCCGGCTCCGGCTCCCAGCCCGGTCGCGCCCGCGCCCGCGCCCGCCCCCGCCCCCGCGGCCGCCGCCACCGGCCGCCGCGTCCTCGTCATCGACGACGAGCCGGTCCTCCGCCGCCTCCTGCGCGCGATGCTCGAGAGCGAAGGCCACACGGTCGCCGACGCCGACGGCGGCCGCGCCGGCCTCGCGGTCGCCCTCGACGGCGGCCCGTTCGACGCGATCCTCTGCGATCTGATGATGCCCGACCTCGACGGCGTCGCGGTCCACGAGGCGCTCGCCGAGCGCCGCCCCGAGCTGGTGCGCCGCCTCGTCTTCATCTCCGGCGGCGCGGTGTCCGATCGGGCGCGCGCCTTCGCCGAGCGCCCCGACATCGTGCTGCTCGCCAAGCCGTTCACGATGGACCAGCTCCTGTCGGCGCTTGTTACAGTCGGGGGCGCGACATGACCCCCTTCCGCTTCGAGCACGTCTACCGCGCGTCGTCGCCCGCGGCGGTGTTCGCCACCTACTTCGATCCGATCCACGCCGCGGAGGAGGACCGCCGCGCCGGCGTCGCCTCGCGCGAGCTGCTCGAGATGGCCGATCGCCCCGACGAGCTGCTGCGCGTCTCGTGCGTGCGGCCGGTCCGCCAGGTGCCCGCGGTGCTGCGTCCGCTCGTCGGGTCCGACCTCTCGTACGACGAGACCGTCGTCTGGCACAAGAAGCTCGATCGCATCGACTACGACATCCGGCCGCGCGTCCTCTCGGGCCGCATCCACGTGGTCGCCACCTACCAGCTCACGCAGGAGGGCGCCGGTCAGGTGCGCCGCGTCTACGAGGGCACCGTCACCGCCGAGCTGCGCCTGATCGGCGGCCGGGTCGAGCGCGGCATCATCGAGGACATCGGCCGCTCGCTCGAGATCACCGCCGCGTGCACGCAGGAGGCGATCGACAAGGCCGCCCGCCGCTCCACGCGCCCGCCCGCCTAGCGACGTCCAGCGCGCGCGCTCGGCTCAACTGAGCGGCGCCGGCTTGATGGTCGCGATGTGCATCCCGCTCGGCGTCGTCGTCGTGATCTGCACCCGCTCGCCGGCGCCGTAGAGCGGCACCAGCTCGGCCGGGCCCTGGAAGTGCAGCCCCGACAGGTTCTCGACGTTGATCTCGGTGCCGTCGCCGTCGGTGGCCTGCTCGATGTCGAGGGAGATCTTGGCGACCTGCCGGGGCGCGACGCCCTGGAACTTCGACATCACCGCGTGCAGCTCGATCGACCGGATGGTTCCCACCACCCGCATGCCGTCGGCGGTCGCCATGGCCCTACCATATCATCGGGCCTCCACCGCGTGACCGCATGACCGCGTCGCGCCCCGCGCCGGGGCCCGGGCCCGATCAGCGACCCGCGGGTCGCGGCACCGTGAAGTCGACGCCGCGCACCCACACCGCGAAGATCAGGTCCTCGTCGCCGACGGCGACGAAGTCGTGCTCCGTCCCACCCGGCAGCGTGCCCTCGTCGCCGGCCGTCAGCCGGCCGCACAGCGAGTCCTCGCAGGTGCCCTGCAGGACGAGGCAGTGCTCCTCGCCGAAGTGGCGGTGCCACGCGAACCGCTCGCCCGCCTTGAGCTTGACGAAGCCGGTGTCGACGCCGGCGAGCGCGGGGCCGCCCTGGAAGTGGACCAACCACGAGCTCGGCCCCGGTCCGTCGACCCACGCCTCCGGCCTGTCGACGAGGCCGAGCAGCTCGCGCGCGCGATCGACCGCGACGTCGAACAACTCCGAGAACCGGCGCGCGAAGCGGGCGAAGCGCTCGCCCTTCACCGACTCGAACAGGCGCGCCCGCACGCTCTCCGTCGGCGCCACCGGCTCGACCATCGTCCCGAGCAGCTCCGCGGTCTCGACGTACGCCTCGAGCTCCGCGGCCAGCGCCGGATCGGCGGCGACCGCACGCGTGACCATCTCCGACTCGACGTCGTCGAGCGCGCCGACTGCGTGGGCGGGCAAGAGGTCGCGGATCGCGGTCATGACTGCACTTCTCCGGTACGACGCGGGCTTGCGCCCAGGAGCTGACGGAGCCGGCTCAACCCGGCGGCCAGGCGTGACTTCACCGTGCCGATGGGAATGGCGAGCTGGGTGGCGATCTCCGAGCAGGACAGCCCGTCGAAGTATGCCAGCTCCAGCACCTGACGCTGCTCGCCGGTCAGCTCGGCCAGCACGCTCCGGACGCGCTGGCGGTCGGGCGATTCACCAGCCTCGGGCTCGGCGACCATCCGCTCGAGCGTCTCCGGGTCTCCGCCGCGCCGCGACACCCGGGCGCTCTTCAGCACGTCGAGGGCGCGCGAGCGCATGCGGACCACCAGCCAGGTGCGCACGCGGCCACGGGTCAGATCGTAGTCGCGGGCGCTCCGCCACACCTCGAGGAACACGTCGTGCAGCAGGTCCTCCGCCTCGCGGCGGTCGCGGATGATCCGCATCGCCATGCCGAGGAGGATGGGGGCGTACCGATCGTAGAGGGCGGCGAGGCCGTTGCGGTCGCCGGCGGCGATCGCCCGGACCAGCTCGACGTCGTCTTCGTCGGACCCCGGTGAGGTCCACCGCGCCCCCGCGCTCATGGCGGGCACCGTATCACCATCCTGGGTGATCGGGGCCGATGCCATGAGCGCTGTGGCCATGACCG
This sequence comes from Kofleriaceae bacterium, assembly GCA_035546475.1. Classification (GTDB taxonomy): domain Bacteria; phylum Myxococcota_A; class Polyangia; order Haliangiales; family Haliangiaceae; genus UBA2376. The sequence goes on along the minus strand of DASZXE010000918.1, from coordinate 6,423 downwards.
TCATCGCTGCCTCTACGAGCCGCGCGGCCGGGCGGATCGGCCCGGAGCGGGAGTTTCGCGCGAACGACCGAGCCTGGTTCGGCGAGGTTGCCGGGCGGGCGCAGAGCGGGTAGGAAGCGACGTGCCCTCCCAGGCCGAGCTCGAGGATCTGCGCGCGGTCCTCAAGGACACGGCGTCGGCGCGGGTGTGGTCCCAAGGGGTTACGCTCGCCCGCGAGCAGCGGGTGGCCGGCAAGGCGTCGAACGCGACCGAGGCGACCCTGGAGGTGCGGGTGCCGGGCCGGCCGACGCCGTTCACGGTCGTGCTCTATCCCCGTGATCAGGAATGGGATTGCGACTGCGGCAGCCGGGAGGCGGCCTGTTCGCACGCGGTCGCGGCCACGCTGGCGGCGATCGAGGCGGCGGGCCGGGGCCAGGAACTGCCGACCTCGACCCGCGCGGGGGCGTCGATCTCGTACCGGCTGACGCCGGATCCGGCCGGGCTGCGCGTGCAGCGCGTCGCGGTGTGGCCCGGCGGGCGCGAGGAGGTGATCGATGCGTCGGTGTCGTCGATCGTCGCCGGCCGGATCCCGGGGCCGCGGCTGGCCACGACCGACGTCGACCTGATGGTCGATCAGATGATCGGCACCCGGCTCGACGGCGCGTTCAGCGGCGACCGGGTCGACCGGCTGCTCGCGGTGCTGGCCGACGCGCCCGACGTGCGGCTCGGCGGCGCGAAGGTGACGACGTCCGGCGAGCCGGTGCTGCCGCGCGCGGTGCTCGACGACGATCCGGCCGGCGGGGTCGAGCTGCGGCTCGAGGCGCCGGTCGGCGCGGCCGCGATCGCGCTCGGCGTCGCGCGGGTCGGCGACACGGTGCGGCCGATCGGCGCCAGCGACCTCGCCGGCGGCCGCATGGAGCGGCTGCCGAGCGTGCGCCACTTCCCGGCGGCGGACCTGCCGTCGGTGGTGACGCGCGTCCTGCCCGACCTGGCGGCGCGGCTGCCGGTCGAGGTGAAGACGGCGCGGCTGCCGTCGGTGTCGCACGGCGAGACGCCGCGCATCGCGCTCGACGTGCTGCAGAAGGGCGAGACGCTGTCGGTGATGGCGACGCTCGTGTACGGCGATCCGCCGCGCGCGCGGGTCGACGGCGACCGGCTCGTGCACCTGTCGGGCGCGGTGCCGGTGCGCGACCTCGCCGCCGAGCAGCACCTGCGCCTGCGCCTGCGCGATCAGCTCGACCTCCTGCCCGGGCGGCGCGTCGAGGCGACCGGGCCCGACGCGCACGCGCTGTCGAACAAGCTCGCCCGCTGGCTGCGCGACGACGCGCGGGGCGCGGAGGCGGCGCGCACGTGGCCGCTCGAGGTCGAGATCGATCTGCAGCACGGGCTCCAGCTCCGCTTCGCGGCCGGCGGCAAGACGGCGCCCGCCGAGGCGGTGCTGCGCGCGTGGCAGGCGCGGGCGGAGCTCGTCGCGCTCGAGGGCGGCGGCTGGGGCCGGGTGCCGATGGCGTGGCTCGACGAGCACGGCGCGCTCTTGTCGGATCTGCTCACCGCGCGCGGCGAGCAGGGCGCCTTGCCGCCGTACGCCTTGCCGGACGCCAAGCGGCTCGCCGACGATCTCGGGCTGGCGGCGCCCGACCTGCGCAAGATCGCGCCGCTGGTCGCCGACTTCACCGGCATCCCGGCGGCCGGGCTGCCCGCCGACCTGACGGCGGAGCTGCGCTCGTACCAGAAGGCCGGCGTCGACTGGCTCGCGTTCTGCCGCGACGCCGGCATGGGCTGCGTGCTGGCCGACGACATGGGCCTCGGCAAGACGGTGCAGACGCTGTGCGCGATGCGCGGGCGCACGCTGGTCGTGTGCCCGACCAGCGTCGCGCCCAACTGGCAGGCCGAGGCGCGGCGCTTCCGGCCGGGGCTGCGGGTGGCGCTCTACCACGGCGCGCGCCGCAGCCTCGACGAGGAGGCCGACATCACGATCACGACGTATCCGCTCCTGCGCAACGACATCGACGCGCTGTCGGCGATCGCGTGGGACACCGTCGTGCTCGACGAGGCGCAGGCGATCAAGAACCCCGACAGCCAGATCGCGCGGGCGGCGTACAAGCTGCGCGGCGCGTGGCGGGTGTCCCTGTCCGGCACGCCGATCGAGAACCGGCTCGACGAGCTGTGGAGCCAGCTCAACTTCGTCAACCCGGGGTTGCTCGGGCTGCGGCGCGACTTCGCGACCCGGTGGGAGCAGCCGATCGTCGCCGGTGACCGCGACACGCTCGAGCGCCTGCGCGCGCGGATCAAGCCGTTCGTCTTGCGGCGCAAGAAGGTCGACGTCGAGCCGGAGCTGCCGCCGCGCACCGAGGACATTCTGTGGGTCGAGCTCGACGAGCGCGAGCGCGCGGCGTACGACGCGATCCGCGCGGCCACGCAGGCCGAGGTGGTGGCGCTGCTCGCGCAGGGTGGCGGCGTGATGGCCGCGCTCGAGGCCTTGTTGCGTCTGCGCCAGGCGGCGTGCCACCGCGGGCTCCTGCCGGGGCAATCGGCCGACGGCTCGACGAAGCTGACGACGCTCCTGGAGGCGCTGACCGAGGCGGCGGCCGAGGGCCACAAGGCGCTGGTCTTCTCGCAGTGGACGTCGCTGCTCGACCGGGTGGAGCCGGCGCTCGCCGAGGCCGGGCTCGCGTGGACGCGGCTCGACGGCAGCACGAAGGACCGCGGCGCGGTGGTGGCCGGCTTCCAGGACGAGGGCGGCCCGCCGGTGATGCTGCTGTCGCTCAAGGCGGGCGGCACCGGTCTCAACCTGACGGCGGCGGACCACGTCTTCCTGCTCGACCCGTGGTGGAACCCGGCGGCGGAGGACCAGGCCGCCGACCGCGCGCACCGCATCGGCCAGGACAAGCCGGTGAACATCTACCGGCTCGTCGCCCGCGACACCGTCGAGGAGCGCGTCCTCGAGCTGCAGGCCCGCAAGCGCGCCCTGGCCGCCGCGGCCCTCGACGGCGCGGCCGCCGCCGCCTCGATCACGCGCGAGGACCTGCTCGCCCTCCTGTCGTAGCGTCTCCCCGACGGCGGGGGTCGGACGACGGCTCGCTATACAGTCGGATTCCAGAGGATGCGCGGCTGGCGCTGAAGCGGCGCAGCGTACTCGTCGGGACTGGGCAAGGCGTCTCGATGCTCGTAGTACCAGGCCGACAGCTCGCGGATCGCGTCGCCCAGCGTGGGCCACCGTGCTTCACCGATCCATTCGACCTGTCCCACGTCGTCATCGCTTCGCCAATCGCATCGGTGGACGTGGTGCCAGTCGGCGTGCCCCGGTCGGCCATGGTTGTTGTCGTACCGGAAGACCGCGCCGTGGCACCGAACGCTCGCGTGGTACGAATACACGTACGTCTCGACCGAGATGTCGTGGTCGCCGTCGAGCACATCGGCAGGCCTTGCGCCCGGGGTCACCACCCGCAAGTACTTCTCGACGGTGATGGAGAGATCACCGAGGCAGCCGATGTCGCCAACCATCACGAGTTGCTTTGGCCAGGCGATCAGCTCCAAGGTGTCCGCGCCGACGAAGCCCGTCGAACGCAGTTGCCCCATATGCCTGTCGTGCGCCGCGATGTAGCTGCGGAATCTAGCGGGCGCGTGTGTCGAAGGCCGCAAGCTCATCCCTCACACGCAGCGCCATCAGCCAGACCTCGACCTCCTGGGTTGCAGGCAGGTCACCGCGCTCGACACGCGCCGTCATCTCGACCGAATCGAAGCCGTACTGAGTCTCGAACCTCGCGATGCGCCTGTCGATCGCGACCAGCTCACCATTGGGCTCCGCTCGAACCGCATCGATCACGGCGCGGATCTCGGCCTCATCCTTCATCCGGTGCATCCTGACGGCGCGGCGGCTCATGGCTAGGTTCCAGAGGGAGCGTTAGGCATAGCCTAACCCTCTGATGACTCGAGGTCCAACCGTCCGGACCGACCCTGCCTCAACGCCACATTCCGCTGTCTTGCGGCAGGGCTCTCAACTCGCCGGTTGTCGTCGTCGGTCGAGCCCGCCGCCGCCTCGATCACGCGCGAGGACCTGCTCGCCCTCCTGTCGTAGCGTCTCCCCGACGGCGCCGCGCGGTCAGGCGGGGATGGAGACGTCGTCGTGGACGGCGACGCTGGCGAACTCGATGATGCGGCCGTCGACGAGGCGCGGGTGGCGGGCGGGGATCTCCCACCAGTGCAGGCGGCGCGCGGAGGCGCTGTTGACCTGGAGCGCGCAGCGCCACGCCTTGGCGCCGTCGCGCTCGCGCACGCGCGCGGGCGTGCCGCCCTCGCCCTCGTGCAGCTCGTGGACCTCGCGGCCGGCGAACAGGTGCGCGCGGCCGCTCGCGACCTGCGCGCAGACCTCGATCACCTTCTCGATCGGCACGCCCTCGAGCGCGCGCAGCCGGTCGAGGAACTCGCGGCCGACCCGCATGCGCAAGAGCGGGTAGTCGACGCGGTCGCTCTCGTTCACGCGGCGCGCGTACTCGACGCGGACGGCGGCGAGGAACGCGGTCTCCGACGCCAGCGGGTCGGCCTCGGCGTCGCGGGCGACGAGCGCGCGCTCGCGGTCCTCGGCGCTGCGCAGCTCCTTGCGGAGCGAGACGGCCTGCTCGTTGGCCTCCTTGAGGCGGCGGCGCAGCTCGGCGCGGTCGGCGTTGGCGTTCTCCAGCTCGATGGCGAGCTGGAGCGCGTGGTCGTCGTCCTTGGGCGGCGGCTCGTCGTCGAGGAACGGCGGCAGGCCGGGGCCTGGCGCGATCGCCGGGCGCGGCTCGGCCCAGCCGGCGCGCCGGAGCGAGACCTCGCCGCGGCGCGCGCGCGGATCGAGCGCGAGGATCTCGACGTTGACCCGCTCGTCGAGCGCGACGACGTCGGCCGGGTGGTGGACGAACTCGGTCGACAGCTCGCTGATGTGGCAGATGAGGGCCGCGTTCGGCAGCAGCTCGACGAGCACGTAGCTGTCGCGGATCGCGCAGACGCGGCCGCGGACGACGTCGCCGACCTGGTACTCGCGCTCGAGGACCGCCCACGGGTCGGCGCGGTCGGCTCGGTCGGCTCGCTCGGGGCGCTCGACTCGCTCCGGGCGCTCGGCCCGCTCCGGGCGCTCGACTCGCTCGGGCCGCCGTCGCTCGGGCGCGGCTGGCGGCAGCGGGGCACCGCCGATCGTCTCGAGCAGGCGGCGCGCCACGCCGGCGGCCGCGCCCGGCTTCACGAAGAAGAGCGGGTGCTCGTACGGGTCCGACTCGCGCGTCAGGCCGGGCCACCAGATGCGGACCGCGCCGCCGTAGACGTCGAGGCGATCCGGCATCGCGTCGCTGAGCGCCCACGTCGCCTCGCCGGTCTCGAGCGCGACCAGCTCGGCCTGCGCGTCGAGCTCGCGCGCGAGCCGGTCGACGTCGATCGGCAGGTGACCGTGCGCGTCGGTCGTCACCGCCACCACCGGGCGCTTGCGCGACGGCGCGAACAGCACGTCGTTCGCGAACGCGACGGCGTCGCCCGCGCCGATCCACCTCCAACCAGCGCGGCCGCCGTCGTTCATCGTCCCAGCCTACATCGAGCCTCGCCGAACGCCTGCCACCGAAGCGATGCCCTACGGGTGCGCCTGATGCGCCTCGATCCGACGAGAGGCCGCTCAGCGCGGCGCGAGGGCGACGAGGTTCGGTAGCGCCCAGGCGTCGTGGTTGTCGTCGTTCTCGACGAAGCCGGTCTCGTAGCTGCCGACCAACAGGAGCGGCTGATCGCCGGCGACGGCGACGGTCGCCTCGGGGCCACCCTCGACGAAGATCGCGGCGGTGAGGCCGAGGCGGGGCTCCGCGAGCGCGCGGGCGAGGTCGCGCATGCGGAGCGGCGCGCGGACGTGGACGAGCACGAGGCGGCCGGCGCGATCGAGGGCGATCGCCGCGGCCGAGTAGGCCTTGTCGTCGGCCCACGGGATCGCGGCGCCATCGCAGCCGAGCAGGCGGTAGCTCTGCGTGACGGTGCGGTAGCGGCGGCGCAGGTCGGCGAGATCGAAGCCGGGGCAGTCGCGGCCCTCCAGGACGACCGGCGGCGCGCCCGGCTCGCGCGGGCCGAACGCGAGGAAGCCGCCGAGCTTCGGGTTGTCGCGCGGCTGATCGACGTGATCGCCGTCGACGAGCAGGCCGATCGAGTGGCCGCCGTCGAGGAACATGCCGGCGTTGACGGCCGCGGCGAGGTGGAGCTCCGCGAGCCACGCCGGCGCGGGGCGCGCGGCTCCGTCGCGCGAGGCGGTCACCAGGCGCGGGCGCAGGTGCGCGAGGTCGGCCCGCACGAGCTCGAGGCACGGGGTGACGGCGATCGCCGGGGTCGCGTCGAGCGGCCAGCGCTCGCGGGTGAGGCCGGGCGCGAGCGCGGTCGCGCTGCCGTCGCACGGCGGCGTCGCGACGGAGGCTTGCGCGGGCGCGGTGGCGTCGGCGGTGC
>DASZXE010000917.1:0-5470 GCA_035546475.1 Kofleriaceae bacterium | reverse complement strand
CGCCGGCGAGCGGGAACGCGACCACGCCCGCGACCGCCGGCTCCGAGCAGGCGGCCGGCAACGCCGCCGACCAGCCGGCGGCCAGCGCGAACCCGGTGCGGGCGTCGATCGTCGCCGCCGCGCGCGCGAAGATCGGCTCGGTCTTCTCCGACCTGCCCGGCGGCCCCGACGAGACCGGCGACCAGACCCGCAAGGGCTGGGAGACGCTGACCGAGATCTTCGACGTCGCCTACCCGTCGTTCCCCAAGAAGATCGTCAAGTACATGAAGTACGGGAAGAACGGCGGCGGGCCCGACTCCAACCCGAACGGCCTGCCGAGCTGGTGCGGCATCTTCGCGACGTACGCGGTCATCACCGGCGGCGGCAACGCGGGCACCTGGACGAGCGGCAACCGCGTCAGCGCGATGAACAAGGTGACCAACGATCCGAAGCCCGGCGACGTCGGCTACTTCGACGCCCACCAGCACCACTGCATCATCGCCGCCGTCGACGGCGACCGCATCGAGACGATCGACGGCAACAGCTTCGACGGCGACACCGGCGGCAGCGGCGCCATCACGTCGAAGTGGCGCAGCCGCGGCGACTTCCGCGCCTTCTTCAAGCAGGTCGCCGACTGACAGGGTTGCCGAGCACGGCGATCGCGATCGATCGGCGCCGGCACGCTCGATCCCCTGGCTCGTCGTACGCGGGTCGAGGCGCGTTCTCGGCAGCCGTCCGAGCGTCCGCGCGGAGCCCGGCGCGGGGTCGAGGTCCTCCTCGGGGCCGATCGATCGACGAGAGGGTTGGCCTTCCGGTCAACCGTCCCACAGGGGTTGCCACGGCCGATCGGGTGCCCGTAGGCTCGCGGCGTGAGCAAGCTGCTCGTCCTCGAGGGCCTCGACGGGGCCGGCACCACGACCCAGGCGCGGCGGCTGCGCGACGCGCTGGTCGCGCGCGGCCACGCCGTGCACGTGACGCGCGAGCCGTCGGACGGACCGATCGGCCGGCTGATCCGCGAGCTGCTGACCGGCGGCCACGCGTTGCCCGACGGCGGCGCGATCGATCAGGCGACGTTCAGCCTGCTGTTCGCGGCCGACCGGCTCGATCACGTGCAGCGCGAGATCGCGCCGGCCCTGGCCGCGGGCACGATCGTGATCAGCGATCGCTACGATCACTCGTCGCTCGCGTACCAGGGCACCGGCGCGGCGCGGGCGTGGATCGCGACGCTGAACGAGCGCGCGCGCCGGCCGGACCTGACGATCTTCCTGCGGGTGCGGGCGGAGGTCGCGGCCGACCGGCGGCTGGCGGCGGGGCGCACGCAGGAGCTGTTCGAGGAGCTGTCGATGCAGCGGCGGGTGGCGGCGGGCTACGAGCAGGTCCTGGAGGCGTGCGCGGCGGCCGGCGAGGCGGTCGTGATCCTCGACGGCGAGCGGCCGCTCGACGAGGTCACGGCGGCGATCGTCCTCGCGGCGATGCAGGTGCTGGCGTGAGGCGCGCGGCGGCGCGGGTGGCGGCGCTCGCGCTGGCGATCGGCGCGGCGGCCGGCGCGGGCGCGTGCAAGCCGAAGGTCGATCCGCGCTCGCCGTTCGACGAGGACGACCCGCGGGCGCTGCGCGAGGAGGACGAGCGCGCTCGCGCGAACGCGGCGGCCGGCGGCCACGGCGTCGAGCCGCCCCACGGCGCGGGCGCCGACGCAGGCGCGGGGTCGACGGCCTCGACGGCCTCGATGGCCTCGCCCGCGGACGGCCCGGGCGCCGCCGGCGCCGCCGCCTCGTCGATGCCGGTGGCCATCCCCGGCGCCGGCGTGCGCGGCGGCATGGTCGCGCGCACCGAGCTGAAGCCGGTGCTCGACGCCGGGCCGGCGAGCTTCCTCGGCTGGTTCGACACCGAGGCGGTGCTGGTCGACGGTCAGTTCACCGGCTGGCGGCTCGTCAAGCTCCTGCCCGCCGGCCAGCCGCTCGCGAAGCTCGACCTCGTCCCCGGCGACGTGCTGGTCGCGGTCAACGGCCGGCCGCTGTCGAAGCCCGACGAGCTCGGCGACCTGTGGACCGAGCTCTACGCCGCCGGCGCGATCGTCGCCGAGATCCACCGCGGCACCGAGCGGTTCACGCTGCGCTTCACGATCGCGGGCCCGCCCCTGCCCCCGCCGCCCGGCCCGGTCGCCCTGCCGCCGACCCCGGCGTCGCCGGACGAGTGATCGGCCGCCGGACGCCCACCGCGCCGCCCCGATCAGCCCGCGCCGTCGAAGACCGCGCGCGCCGCCCGTGGATCGTTCGCGAACACGCCGTCGACGCCCATCGCCGCCAGCGCGCGCAGCCGCGCCGGATCGTCGACGGTCCAGGTGTTCACCGCGAAGCCGCGCCGGTGCCACTCGGCGACCGACGCCGGCGTGCACAGCACCTCGTCCGGGTGGAGCGCGCTCGCGCCGGTGACCATGCCGACCGTCGCCGCCGGCACCCGGCGCGGCAGCCCGGTGCCGAACAGGAAGGCGAGCGGCAGGTGCGGCGCCGACAGGTGGAGCTGCCAGAGCAGCACCGGATCGAACGACGACACGAGCACGCGGTCGCCGGCGCCGGCGCGCGCGATCGCGGCCGCGGCCGCCGCCGGCAGCGGGCCCGGGCGGGCCGGCCGCGTCGACTTCAGCTCGACGTTGACCTCGAGCGAGCCCGCGGCCGCCAGCGCGTCCTCGAGCCGCGGGATGCGCTGGCCGCCGACCAGCTCGACCGCCGCCAGCTCGCGCCACGGCATCGACGCGATCGTCTCCGGCCGGTCGGCGAGCCGCCGCAGATCGTCGTCGTGGAAGACCACGACCTCGCCGGTCGCGCAGCACAGCACGTCGAGCTCGATGCCGTCGGCGCCGTGGGCGACCGCCAGCTCGAACGCCGCGAGCGTGTTCTCGGTCGCGTGCGCGCTCGCGCCGCGGTGGGCCCACACCCGCGGCCGGTCGCGCCGCCACAGGTGGAGCCCGCGCGGGCGCCTGCCGAGCGCGGGCCACAGCCGGGCCAGGCGGCCCTTGGCCGGTGCGGTCACCGGGTCACGACTCGATGAACGCCTTGTGCAGCGCGCGCACGAGGTCGTCGATGTGCGGGCGGTCGCACCAGAGCGTGATCCGCAGCGGCGACACGCTGACGGCGTTGAGCGGCACGCCCGCGCCGATCGCGGTCTGGCGCGCGCGGACGATGATGCCGGGGTTGTTGCCGATGCCGTGGCCGACCATGGTCACCGCGCCCTCCTCGCCGAGCTCGAGGCTGTCGCCGAGCACGGTCTCGAGGCGGTGCTTGACCGCGCCCCAGTCGGGCACGTCGGCGATCGTGAACCAGCAGCGCAGCTCCTTGCCCTCGAGGTCGAGGTGGGTGAGCGGGATCGACGCGGCCTCGAGGATCTGCAGGCAGTTCTCGACGGCGGCGCCGCCCGACGCCTTGATCCGGATCAGCGCCGACTGGCCGGTGACCGCGGCGACCTGGCGCTCGCGCTCCGGGCTCCAGTCGATGCGGGTGCCGCCGCCGTCCTTGTTGGTCGCCCGCGCGTAGAGCGCGATGCCGCTCTTGCGCGCGAACTCGACCGACGCGTCGTGCAGCACCTTGGCGCCCTGCGCGGCCAGCTCGAGCATCTCGTCGTGGCTGATCGCGTGCAGCAGCTCGGCGGCGCTGACCACCCGCGGGTCGGCGGTGTAGACGCCGTCGACGTCCGAGCAGATCTCGCAGTAGTCGGCGCGCAGCGCGGCGGCCAGCGCGACCGCCGTGGTGTCGGAGCCGCCGCGGCCGAGCGTGGTGACCTCGCGCTTGTACGACACGCCCTGGAAGCCGGCGACGATGACGATCTTGCCGCGGTCGAGCTCGTCCTCGATGCGGAACGGTCGGACCTCGACGATGCGCGCGCCCGAGTGGCGGTCGTTCGTCATGATGCCGGCCTGCGAGCCGGTGAACGAGATCGACTCGAGGCCCTCCTCGGCGACCGCCATCGCGACCAGCGCCATCGCCTCGCGCTCGCCGCAGGTGAGCAGCATGTCGAGCTCGCGGCGCGACGGCGACGGGCTGACCTGGCGCGCCTTCTCGATCAGGTGGTTCGTGGTCTTGCCCATCGCCGAGACGACGACGACGACCTTCTTGCCGGCCGCCTTGGTGCGGGCGATCCGCTGGGCGACCAGGCGGATCTTCTCGACGTCGGCGACCGACGAGCCACCGTACTTCTGGACGACGATTCCGGTTTGCGTCACGCGTGCTGCCTCCGGCGCGCACTCTAACCCCGGAGCTGACCTGGATCGATCCCCTGTCGCGCCGGGATCGTGAGCGAGGCGAGGCGCGGTCAGGAGCGGCGCGGCGCGGAGCGTGGTCGACGCGGGTGACGCGCGGTGTAGGCTGCACGGGTGACGGCCTCCCGCGCACGCTCGCCTGCCGGTGCGCCCCACCGCGCGCGAGCCGCGGCGCTCCTGGCGATCGTCGCGCTGGCCGGCTGCCCGCGCGGCGCGCCGGTCCACCCGCGGCCGCCGCTCGACGACGACCTGCCGTACCAGCTCGCCGACGACGGCGACCTCGCCGAGCGCCGCGATGCCCTGTGGGCGATGCCGCCCGGGCCCGACCGGTCCGCCCTGCGCGTCGAGCTCGCGGCCGCGCTCGCCGATCGCGCGCGCGGCTGGCTGCGCGCGCGGCGCGTCGACCGGCTCGGCGAGGTGATCCAGTCGCTGGCCGAGCTGTGGCTCGACGAGCCCGCCGCGCTGCCGCGCGAGCTGGCCGGCCAGCGCGACCTGCTGGTCGACGCGCGGGCCGCGTTCGCGCGCGCCGGCGCCGATCGCGCCGCGGCGCTCACGCTGGTCCTGCTGGCGAAGATCGATCCGGCGAGCGCGCCGGCGCGCCGCGACGAGCTCGAGCAGATCCTCGTCTACGCCGACGATCTGGCGCGCAGCCGCGACGGCGAGCTGGCGCGCGACACCGGCGCCATCGACGTCCTCGCCGCGATCGACGGCAGCGTCGACGAGCCGGCGCTGGTGACCCGCGAGGTCGATCTCGTCGTCGGGCGCGCGAACCGCGCCGACGCCAGCCTCGCCCACGCGATGGCGAGCGGCGCCAAGGCGACCAGCCCGATCTACCGGCTGGCGCTGCACGCGACCTTCGACCTGACGGTGACGCTCGCGATCCACCACCGCGCCCGCGAGCTGGCCGGCGTGCTGGACGGCCTGCGCGGGCTCGGCCGCGACCGGCGGCTCGCCGCGAAGGCGGCGCCGGTGGCGGCTGCCGGCGCGACCGCGGAGGCCTGGTCGAACCTGGCGGCGGCCCTCCACGACCGCGCCGCCGACGACGACGCCCTCGACGACGACGACCGCACGCAGGCGGAGCGCGCCGCGCTCGCGCTGTGCGACGACGGCCTCGTCCGGTTTCCGGACGATGCGACGCTCCTGGTCGCGGCCGCCACCCACGCCGCGGCGCTCGGCCGGCTGGTCGAGCCGATCGCGCTCTACGAGCGGGCGCGCCGGCGAGCCCCGGCCGATCGCGAG
>DASZXE010000916.1:0-3051 GCA_035546475.1 Kofleriaceae bacterium | reverse complement strand
CCTTGAGGTCGCCGCCGACCGACGACCTCGGCTTCTCGACGTCGATGCCGCGCGCGACGATCAGGCGCGCGGTGACCATGAAGATGACCAGCAGCACCAGCGCGACGTCGACGAACGGCGTCACGTTGATGTCGGTGATGGCGCCCGCGTCGTCGTCGTCACCGCGATAGAGGCTGCCGCCCGCCACTACCGGCTCCCTCTTCTTCCTGGATCCGAGAAGAGAGACCCCGCACCAGCGTCGAGGCCCGACACACCCGGCGTCATGGTCGCTCGCTCGCTCACGCTCGCTCCTTCGCGTGCTCCGCGCCGAAGAGGCCGCTCAGCACCGCGTGGGCGAGCTCGTCGGCGCCGCCGAGGACGACGCGCAGCCGCCGGCTGAAGTAGTTGAAGGCGACGACGGCGGGGATCGCGACGAGCAGGCCGATCGCGGTCGCGACCAGCGCCTCGGCGAGGCTCGACATGACGACCGACTCGGAGTCGGCGCCGGCGCCCTTCAGGTCCTGGAACGACTTGATGACGCCGAGGACGGTGCCGAACAGGCCGACGAACGGGACGTTGTTGCCGAGGGTGCCGAGGACGATCAGGTTGCGATCGGCGAGGCGGCGCCAGCGGGCGCGCTCGCCGTGCATCGCCTCGGCGGCGGCCGCCGCGCCGCGGTCCGATGCCTCGAGCCCGCGCGCCGCGACCTGCAGCGGGATCGCGGACGACGCGAGCCAGCGACGGGCGAGCTCCTGCTGGCTGCCGTCGGCGAACGCCTTGCGGAGCTCCGCGGCGGCGGCGGTGGTGTCGGCGTCGCGGCCGCGAAACCACAGGCCGCGGTCGACCATCACCGCGATCGAGGCGACCGACAGCGCCACCAGCAGCCACAGCACCCACTCGGCGCCCAGGTTGGCGAAGTCGACGAAGGACTGGGTCAGATCCATGGAGGCCTCCATCGTACACAGCGATCCGGCCGTCGGCACGGCGGCGCGGGCGGCGTGTGCGCGACGGCGCGGCGCGCGCGAAATGCGCGCGGGCCAGGCAACCGTTCGTCAGCCCTCGTCGTCGAGGGCGTCGGCGTCGGCGTCGCCGGCGTCGGGGCTGGCGACCCCGCCGGCGGCCGCGGGCGCGCCGGGCGGCACCTTCATCAGCTCGCGCGCGATCGCGGTCGCGTACGCGCCCGACGGCAGCGTGAACGCGAGCCGCAAAGCACCCGGGCCCGCGATCGACGCCTCGGGCGCGCCGACGACGATCGTCGCCGCCCGCCGGGTGCCGGGCGCGAGCGACGCGACCGCGCGGAAGCTCGCCGCGTCGAGCGACAGCTCGCCGAGCAGCACCGCCTCGCGCGCGTGGGCGGGGCTGCCGTCGGGCGGCGCCCGCATCTGCGCGCCGAACATCGGCCCGGTCACCGTCAGATCGCCGGCCGCGAGCCGCGCCCCGTCGACGTCGGGGTCCTCGCAGACGAACTGGCCGCCGCTGCCGCGCTTCTGCAGGACGTCGCCGGTGAGCGCGGTGGTGAGCAGGCCGTCGCCGACGCGCGCCGCCAGCCAGCGGTTGAACAGGTACGATTGCAGGGCCGACACCAGGAAGCGTCGCTGGCGCGGGGCGCCCGGCCCGCGGCCGCCGCGCCGGATGACGTCGAGGCCGGCGGTCGCGTTGTCGCCTCCGCGGCCGAAGCGCTGCTCGCCGTACCAGTTGAGCGCGCCGGCCGGCGTGGCGAGCGCGGCGAGGATCGCCTGCGCGCGCGCGAGGGCGACCTGCTCGTCGCCGACGTCGCGCACGACCAGGATGAAGCGGTTGCCGGCGAGGTGGCCGGTGCGCAGCTTGTGGCGGTGGCGGGTCGCCGCCAGCACGCGCAGGCCTTGCATCGCGAGATCGGCGACCGCCTCCGGGCGGGCCGGCGGCGGCAGCGACAGCCACTGGCGGGTGACGGCGTGGCGGTCCTTCATGCCGGCCCATCCGACGTCGCGCACCGGCACGCGGGCGGCGCGCGCCACCAGCGCGGCGGCGACCGGCGTGGTGAGCCCGCGCTTCTCGATCCAGACCCAGACGTGATCGCCCTCGCCAGCGAGCGGGTACGCCGGCACCTCCTCGACCTCGAAGTCGTCGTCGGCGGCGCGCAGGCGGCCTCCGATCCCGGGCAGCTCGGCCGTCATCATCGGTAGCGGTACGTCGGGCAGCGCGTCGGCCATCGCGCCGACTCTCGCAGCCTCCGTCGCGCGAGTCACGGCCCCGGAGCGGCCTACTCGCAGGTTCGCGGCGCGCACCGGGGCGTGCTCGAGCGCATCGCGTCGCCCCACCGGATCCAGGTCCCCACGATCGTGGTCGCGCGCCGAGACGGCGAGAGCTTCGTCGCCCTTCGTCGCCCTCGGTCGCCCTCGGTCGCGCTCCGTCGCCTTCCGTCGCGCCGGCACGCCGATCCCCGCGTCGCGCGAGCCCTCGTCACGATCTCCGCGACGTGACGAGCGGGTGGCCTCGATGCCGGCGAGATCGGGTACGAGCGGGTCCGGTGCTATCTTCCGCGGGTGACCCCAAGAACCCGCGCGATCGAGGGGGGCGTTGCGCTCGGGCTGCTGGCGCTGGCGAGCGCCTGCGGTGGAGGCTACCGGGCGGCGACGCCGGCGGGAGGCGGAGGCGATCCGGCGAAGCTCGGCGACGGCGGCGGCCTCGTCGAGGCGGCGGCGCTGCCGTACGCGATCGTCGACGGGCACACCGGCCACGCGGTGGCGGACGCGGAGTTCTGGGTGCGGCTCGGCGGGGCGCGCGCGGTCTGCGCTGGCGAGGAGCACCCGAGCCCTCACGATCACTGGGCGCAGCTCCAGATCGTCGATCACCTGACGGCGCCGCCGCGCGGCGGGGCCGGCCTCGCCGTCGGCATGGAGATGGTGCAGCAGCCGTTCCAGGGCGTCCTCGACGACTGGACCGGCGCGCGCATCGACGACGCGGCGCTCCTGTCGCGCACCGGCTGGGTCGAGCGCTGGGGCTACGACTTCGCGATGTACCGGCCGGTGCTCGCGCTCGCGCGCACGCGCGGCGCCGCGCTGGTGGCGCTGAACGCCCCGTCGGAGCTGG
>DASZXE010000915.1:0-1624 GCA_035546475.1 Kofleriaceae bacterium | reverse complement strand
CCGGGCGGCCCGCCGCCGCGCCGTCGCCGGCAGGGAGCCGCGGCTTCGCCTCCGGCGCGCGCTGCGCCTCCGCCGGCCGGCCGCCGACCGCGACGACGATCGCGAACGCGAGCGCATGGACCCTGGCCATGCCGCGAGCATCGCACGGCCGGCGCACGGCTGTCCGGCGCGCGGACGCGATGGCCCGTTCAGCCGGTGCCAGCCCGAACGGCGGCGGACGGCGGCGAACGGCGGCGAACGGCGGCGAACGGGGCCAGCGGGCGGCCAACGGGATGGCAGAGACGCCACCGACGCTACGGCGTCGCGCAGGCGGCGGCGTAGCCGAGCTTGCACGCGCGCGCCCGCCGCCCCGCGCCGTCGACGTCGGGCAGCAGCTCCGGCTCCTCGTCGGCGAGGTCGGCGAGCAGCGCGCACGCGAGCCCCGCGCCGCCGTCGCACGCCGCGCCGAACCGCGCGCTCACCGTCGGCAGCGACGCCTCGTCGACGCCCGCGCTCGGACAGCTCACCCGCCGGAGGTCGGACGGGCCCGGCTTCGCGCCGAGCGCGAGCGGGTTCACGTAGATGACGGTGTAGCCGGCGTCCTCGCTGCAGCGCAGCGTCCCCACCATCACCTGGCCGTGGTCGTCGCCGAGCTCGACGGTGAGCCGCAGCATCTTCCAGCCGTCGCCGGTCGGCGGCAGCGGCTCCTGGCCGACGACCTTGAAGCCGAAGCCGGCGAACATCGCCGCCGTCGCGTCCGGATGCTCGAGCGCGCGCTCCTGGGCCGCGGCGCCGGGCGTGACGTACCAGCGCGCGCCGTCGTCACCGAAGTAGGCCGGCGGATCGCTGCCCGGCAGGTAGGCGATGTGCTCGCCGAGGTCGAACGCGGGCAGCGCGCTGGCGATGGCGAGCGGCGGGCCGTCCTGCCGGCACGCGAGGCCGGCGCGGAAGCGCTGGTCGAAGCGCCGCGCGCGGCCGCGGTCGTTGCTCGCCATCGACACGGCGGTCACCGTGACGTTGGCGTGCACGCACTGGATGATGCTTAGCACCATCACGACGTCCTTGTCGGTCGCCGCCAGGAGCTGCATCCCGTAGTCGGGCGCCTTCATCGGCAGCTCCTGCTGGTCGAACGAGCCGGCGCCGATCGCCACGCCGAGCGCCTTCATCGTCGCCGAGCCGAAGGTGGCGAGCTGCTCCTGCGGGATGTTGCCGACCTGCCAGGTCACGCCGACGACCGCCGACCGCGAGCGCACCATGATCTCGCCGCCGGCCGGCGTGTGGTGATCCTGCAGCCGCTCGCCGGCGGGCAGGGCGACGTCGAAGCCGGGCAGCGCCTCGTGGTGCTCGAAGGCGACGTCGTCGAGGCTGCCCGAACCGCAGGCGCCGAGCGCCGCGCCGGCCACGAGCGCGAGCGCGGCGAGCGCACGGTCGATCAGCATGGCGAGAATATAGGTCGCTTCCGCGCCGCGCGGAGTGCGCCGCGCTATCGTCGCGGCCGATGTCGCGCACCCGCCTGCTTGCTGTCCTCCTCCTCGTCGCGGCCGCGTGCTCGAAGGCCGATCACGCGAAGCCGTCCGCGGGCTCCGCCGGCTCCGGCTCGTCGGCGCCGCGCGAGATCGACGCCGCCGCGCCGCCGGCGCCCGCG
>DASZXE010000914.1:0-2669 GCA_035546475.1 Kofleriaceae bacterium | reverse complement strand
GGCGCCGCCGACCTCGACGGTCACCGGGTCGCCGAGGTGGAGGGCGGCGCCGCGCGACTCCTCGACCGCGGCCTCGACGCGCAGGTTGGCCTCGTCGTCGAGGACGAGCAGCGGCGCGCCGGGCGACGCGAAGGCGCCCGGGTCGATGCGGCGCTCGACGATGCGGCCGGCGAACGGCGCGACGACGTGGGCGTAGGCGAGCGTGGCCTGGCTCTCGGCGAGGCCGGCCCGGGCCGCGCCGATCCCCGACGAGGCGGCGCGCAGCCGGGCCTCGGCGACCTGGAGCTGGGCGTCGGCGGCGCGCGAGCGGCTGGCGGCCTCGTCGTGCTGCTGCTGGGTGACCGCGCCGGAGCGCAGCAGCGTGTCGGCGCGGTCGAGGTCGACCTTCGCGAGCTCGGCGACCGCGCGGGCGGCGTCGACGGCGCTGGCCGCCTCCGCGTGCGACTCGGTGGCGTGGTCGACCTCGGCGCGGGCGCGCGCGACGCCGGCCTGGACGTCGTTGGCCTCGAGGTCGACGAGCGGCTGGCCCGCCACGACGACGTCGCCGGCGACGACGTGCACCGCGCGGACGTAGCCGGGCGTCTTGCTGGAGACGGCGATCGTCGTGCGGCCGCGCACCGTGCCGCTCGCCCGGTAGAGCTCGGGCAGCGGGGTCTCGCGGGCGACGGCGACGGTGACCGGCACCGGCGGGCCGGGCGGCGCGGCCGGGCGAGGCTCGCCGGCGCCGCAGGCGGCGAGGGTGACGGCGAGGGCGACGGCGATCAGCGGAAGGCTGGACCGGGCGAGCGCCCGGCGCGCCGCAGGATCGCTGCGAGCGGGCAGAACCCGGTGAAGGACGCCTGCAGCAGGTCGGCGCCGACGAAGCCGGTGACCAGGAGGAACTTCGCGCTCACGGTGGCGGCGAGCAGCGTGCTGACCAGGACCACGAAGCCGGCGAACAGCAGGACCATGCGCTCGATCGTCATGACGGACCTCCATCTCCGCGTGTGAGCCGGTCCGCGGCCGGAGGATTCGCGCGATCGTCGCGACCCGCCTTCAGGCGGCGCGGCCGGCGCGACGGCGTCAGGCGGCGGGGCGGAACCGGCGGCGCGGGAGGCGGACGCGGCGCGGGCGCAGCTCGGCGAGCGCCGCGTGCAGGAGCGTCGCGCGGCTCCCGGCGGGCAGCACGGCGGGATCGTCGCCGGCGGTGACGATGTCGATGCCCTCGACGAGCTCGCGGATGGCGCCGGACCGGTCGCCGCGGCCGGCGAGGACGGACGCCAGCTCGCGGTAGCCGTCGATCACGGCCGGGCGATCGCCGCGGACGAGCGCCTCGGCGATCGTCGCGCGCAGGTCGAGCTCGCGCTGCTCGACCTCGCTCCGGCTGCCGCGGGCCAGGCGCGGTCGCGGCATCGTCGCCGTGTCGGCGGTGGCCTCGACCTGGGCGGGCGCGGGCGCGTCGTCGACCGGCGGCGCGGGCGCGTGGGACGGCGGCAGCAGCCACGGGACGGTCGGCACCTGATCGTGGGCGTCGGGAGCCTGCGCGGACGGCGCCTCCGGCGGCGCGTCGGCCTCCAGCTCGAGGACGGCCGGATGGCACGCGAGGCAGGCGCCGCCGTCGGCGGGCATCGGCGCGCCGCAGTCGGGGCACCACAGCGGCACGTCGGCGTCGGGCACCGACGCCGCGAGCGCCGCCGCGAAGGTCGCCGCGTCGGGGTAGCGCGCCTCGGGGACCTTCGCGAGCGCGCGGGCCACCACGTCCTCGAGCTCGCGCGGGATGTAGCGCTCCGGCCGGCGCAGCGACGGCGGCACGACCGGATCGGTCAGGTGGCGCATGATGATGACCACCGGCGAGTCGCCGGCGAACGGCGTGGCGCCGGTGAGCAGCTCGTAGAGGAGGATGCCGACCGCGTACAGGTCGCTCGCCACCGTCACCGGGCCGCCGCTGATCACCTCGGGCGCCATGTACTCGGGCGTGCCCGAGACGTAGCAGCGGCCCTCGGCGTCGACCGACAGGTCGTCGTCGAAGAGCGGATCGTCGACGGCCTCGCCCGGCGCCGGCGTGATGTAGGCGAGCCCGAAGTCGACGAGCCGCACCCGATCGGTGCCGTCGTGGTGGGTCTCGATCATCACGTTGTCGGCCTTGATGTCGCCGTGGACGATGCCGGCGCGGTGGACCTCGGCGAGCGCGGCCAGGAGCTGCATCACCAGGTCGCGCGCGCGCCGCAACGAGATCGGCCGCTCGCGGAGGAGGCCGCCGAGCAGGCGGCCCGGCACGTACTCCATCGCCAGGAACGGCCGGCCGTCGGCGGCCTCGCCGAGCTCGAAGACCTGCACGAGCCCGGGGTGCGAGACGCGCGCGCCGGCCAGCGCCTCGCGGCGGAAGTGGCGGACCATGCGCTCGTCGTCGACGAGGCCGGCGCGCAGGATCTTGATCGCGACCGTTCGCCGGAGCGTCGGCTGCGTCGCGGCGTAGACGAGCCCCATCCCGCCGGCGCCGATCAGCTCGCCGAGCACGTACTTGCCACCGAGCAGCGTCGGGTTCCGGCGGGACTCCATCGATCCGTTCCACGAGCACGAACCGTGCCGCGTCGCAGGATCGCGACATCACGCCAGCTCGACGGCCGCCGCGCGAGCTTCGAGCCGCTGCTGGCGCGAGCCGGCGCACCGGCTGCGCGCTCCCGCCGCCC
>DASZXE010000913.1:0-4289 GCA_035546475.1 Kofleriaceae bacterium | reverse complement strand
CCTGCGCGTCGTCTGCCCGACCTCCGCGGCGATCGAGACGCTGGTCGAGGCCGTCCGCGCGACCGAGACGGTGGGGCGCTAGCCGTGTACGTCCTCATCACGGGCGGCGGGAAGGTCGGCGCGAACCTCATGCGCACGCTGCTCCGGCAGGGCCACGAGGTGACGCTGATCGAGAAGCACCAGTACCGCTTCGACAAGCTCGAGGCCGAGTTCGAGCACCAGGTGCTGCGCGGCGACGCGACCGAGCTGTTCGTGCTCGAGCGCGCGGGGATCAAGCGGCCGCCCGACCTCCTGGTCGCGGCGACCGGCGACGACGAGGACAACATCGTCATCTGCCAGCTCGCCCGCGAGCGCTACGGCGTCGCGAAGGTGATCGCGCGCATCAACGATCCGCGCAACCAGCCGTACTTCGACCTGCTCGGGATCTCGCCGACGATCTCCCCGACCGGGGCGATCATGGCGCTGATCGAGCACGAGGTGCCCGAGCACGGGCTCATCCACCTGCTCGAGCTGCGCAAGGAGAACCTCGAGATCGTCGAGGTGCGCGTCGACAAGGGCGCCGCCTGCGAGGGCAAGCGCGTCCAGGCCGTGCGCCTGCCGGAAGGCGCCCGCCTGATCTCGGTCGTGCGCGACGGCCGAGCCGAGATCGCCAGCGAGGACACGCAGCTCGAAGCCGGAGACCAGGTGCTCGCCATCCTGGAGCCCGGCAAGGAAGACGAGCTCCGCAACCTCCTGCTCAGGCCGTAGAACGGAGGGCGCTGGGGCCTGGCCCCGGCGGCCTCGATCCGGCTTCCCCGCGCGGTACCGTGTACGCCGTGCGCCGCGTCGCGACGCCTACCGTTCTCGCCTGGTTCGCCGCGGCGGCGGGGCTCCTCTCCATCGCCTCGGCGCTCGCGCCGCAGATGGGGCACGGTGTCCGCCTCGTGTCGGACGTGCTCCCGCCCGGGGTTCCCGACACCGCGCGGACGCTGGTCATCGCGCTCGGGCTGGGCGCGATCTGGCTGTCGCGCGGGCTGGCCCGCCGCAAGCGCCGCGCCTGGGCCCTCGCCGTCTGCGTCGTCTCCGCCTCGGCGCTCGCCCACCTGGCGCGCGGGCTGGACGTCGCCGAGTTCGCCGTCCACCTGCTGCTGCTCGTCCTGCTCTGGCGCGGCCGCCGCCGCTTCGTCGCGCCGGGCGATCCCGCGGTCGTGCGGCCGCTCGTGCAGATCGGCGTGGCGCTCGCAGTGTTCTGCTCGCTGCTCCTCGTGCAGGTCTACGACACCGACGCCTACTCGGAGCGGATCGAGAACGCGTTCCTGATCGCCGTCGCGGCCCTCGCCGCCCGCGCGCTGTGGCTCTGGTTCCGCCCGCTGCCCGCGGCGGCCGCCGCCGACCCCGAGCACGAGCGGGCGACCGAGCTGGTGCAGGAGCACGGCCGCGACTCGCTCGCCTACTTCGCGCTCCGCCGCGACAAGAGCTACTTCTTCTCGCCGACCGGGCGCTCGTTCCTCGCCTACCGCGTCGTCAACGGCACCGCGCTCGTGGCCGGGGACCCGATCGGCGACGCCGAGGAGCGGCGCGACCTGATCGCCGAGTTCCGGCGGGTCGCGTCGCTGAAGGGCTGGCGAGTCGCCGTGGCGGGGGTGTCGGCCGACGCGCTCGTCGACTACGTCGAGCTCGGCTTCAAGTCGCTCTACCTCGGCGACGAGGCGGTCGTGCGGCCGGCGGAGTTCTCGCTCGAGGGTCGTCCGATCCGCAAGGTGCGGCAGTCCGTGGCCCGGCTCGCGAAGAGCGGCTACACGGCGCGCGTGCTCTCCGTCGCGGACGCCGACGACCGCCTGCGGGCCGAGATCCGCGCCGTCTCGGCGGAGTGGCGCGGCAACTGGCCGGAGCGCGGCTTCACGATGGCGATGGACGCGCTCTTCCGGTACCCGGACACGGTGCTCGCGGTCGCGCTCGACGCCGGCGGGCGCGTCGGCGGGTTCCTCCAGCTCGTGCCGTCACCGGCCAGCGACGGCTACTCGCTCGCGTCGATGCGCCGCCGCCGGAACACCCCGAACGGCCTGATGGAGTTCCTGATCGTCGAGAGCCTCGCCTGGGCGCGCGACCACGCCGTCCACGAGGTCTCGCTCAACTTCGCGGTCTTCGCGGACTTCCTGCGCGCCGACGTGGCGGCGCCGGCCTGGCGGCGCGCGGTGCGCTGGGGGCTGCTCAAGGCCGACCGGCTCTTCCAGCTCGAGCGCCTGCACAGCTTCAACCGCAAGTTCTTCCCGCACTGGCGGCGCCGGTACTTCTGCTTCGAGCGGTGGAGCGACCTCCCGCTCGCCGGCCTCGCCTACCTCCATGCCGAGTCGCTGCTGACCCCGCCCGGGCCGTGGGCACGGTCGCACGAGGATCTGGCCGCGCGTTAGCGTGGCGGGAAAAGGGGTAGGCCGCGTCCATCTCGACCTCGATCCGGATCCTGCTGGCCCTCTCGGTGGCCGCGCTCTGCGCCGCCGCGACGGCGGCCGCCATGCACCGGGCCGCGGCCCCGGCCGCCCCGACGGGCACCGACTGGCCGACGTTCGGCTTCGACGCGGCTCGCAGCTCGTCCGGCCCGACGTCCACCGGGATCGCCGCGGCGAACCTCGCGCACCTCAAGCGGCAGCAGGTGCGCCTCGACGGGACGGTCGACGCGGCGCCGATCTACCTGCACGACGTCACCGTGGCCGGCAAGACGCGCGACGTCTTCGTCCTGACGACGACCTACGGCAAGACCGAGGCGCTCGATGCCAGCAACGGGAAGGTGCTCTGGCGGTTCACCCCGTCCGGCTTCTCCCGCTGGGCCGGCTCGGCGCAGGTGACGAACGCGACGCCGGTCGCCGACCCGGGTCGCAAGGCCGTCTACGCGGCCAGCCCCGACGGCACGGTGCACAAGCTGCGGCTCTCCGACGGCAAGCAGCAGTGGGCGACCGCGGTCACCCGCGACCAGACGCACGAGAAGATGACGTCGGCGCTGAACGTCTCGCGCGGCCAGGTGATCGCCGTCACGGGCGGCTACATCGGCGACGCGCCGCCGTACCAGGGCCACGTCGTGACCATGTCGACGGCCAGCGGCCGCATCCTCCACGTCTGGAACTCGCTCTGCTCGAACCGCCATGCGCTGATCCAGCCGTCCACCTGCTCGTCGAGCGACTCGGCGATCTGGTCGAAGGGCGGCGCGGGCATCGACCCGGCGACCGGCGACATCGTGGTCGCGACCGGCAACGGCCCGTGGAACGGCTCGACCGACTGGGGCGACAGCGTGCTGGTCCTCTCGCCGACCGCCTCGCAGCTAGTCAAGCACTACACGCCGCAGGACCAGGACAACCTGAACCGCTCCGACCTCGACCTGGGCTCGGTCAGCCCGGTGTTCATGAAGGACGGCTACATGGCGCAGTTCGGCGGCAAGGACGGGATCCTGCGGCTCCTCGACCTGAAGACGCTCTCGGGCGCCGACACGAAGACCGGCGGAGAGGTGCAGACGATGTTCGTGCCCGGCCCGACGGCCTGCTTCTCGCAGCCCGCCGTCTACCAGGGCGACTGGCTCTTCGTCGCCAACTCGGCCGGCTCGGCGGGCTACCGGCTCAGCGGGGGCAAGCTCCACCTGGTGTGGAAGAACGCCAACCCGGGCACCTCGCCCGCGGTCGCCGGCGGCC
This sequence comes from Kofleriaceae bacterium, assembly GCA_035546475.1. Lineage (GTDB taxonomy): Bacteria > Myxococcota_A > Polyangia > Haliangiales > Haliangiaceae > UBA2376. Next base: position 633 of record DASZXE010000913.1, on the reverse strand, counting down.
TGTTGTACATCGCCGCGAGCGGCGCGCTGAACGTCTACACGCCGACGACGGGGAAGCTCGTCGGCAAGCTGCCGCTCGGGTCGATCCACTGGCAGAGCCCGATCGTCGCGGACGGCCGCATCGCGATCGCCGAGGGCAGCTACGCCGACCACGCCCAGTCGGGCGTGCTCGACATCTTCAGGCGCTAGCCGCTCCCTACGACGCGCGCCGGCGCCGGACCTGAGGCCCCTGCGAGCCGAGGGCGGCATATGCCAGCGCCTGCAGCGACTCGTTCAGGTTGTGCAGCTCGTGCGCGATCACGGCCAGCTCCTCGCGCCGCTCCTCGCGGGCGTTCAGCCTGCGCAGCTCCGCGGCGATGCCGTCGAGGCGGCCGAGCAGCGCTTCCAGCTGGCGGTCGGTGACCTCTCCGTGCTCCATCGGTCGACAGCTTAGAGCGCGAGCCGAGCCTCGCGTCACGGTGCGAGCGCGGCGGCGGCCAGCAGGCCGCCGACCTCGGCCGCCTCGGAGAGGGCGCCGAGCACGTCGCCCGTCACGCCGCCGAGCCACCGGCGGGCGAGCGGCCGGGCGAGCACGACCGAGCCGGCGCCGACGGCGGCGATCACCGCTCCGTCGACGCGTGCCGCGGCCAGGGCG
>DASZXE010000912.1:0-8386 GCA_035546475.1 Kofleriaceae bacterium | reverse complement strand
CCGGCGACGAGGTCGCGGACGACCGACAGCCCGAGGCCCGCGCCGTCGCCGGCCTCGCCGGCGGCGAGGTGCGGCTCGAAGATGCGCGCGCACGTGCTCGCGTCCATGCCGACGCCGCTGTCGGTGACCGACAGCTCGACGTGGCGCCCGGCCGGCAGCCCGCGCGCCGCCGCCGCCTCGTCGTCGAGCGTGACCGTCGACGTCTCGATCACGAGCCGGCCGCCGTCGGGCATCGCGTCGCGCGCGTTGACGACGAGGTTCATCAGCACCTGCTCGACCTGGCCCTCGTCGGCGAGCACCGACGCCCGCGCGCCCGGCCGGTGGACGATCGCCACCGACGGGCCGGCCAGCCGTCGCATCATCGGCAGGAAGCTGCGGATGACGTCGTCGATGTCGAGCGGGCGTGGCGCGTTCGGCCCCTTGTGGCTCATCGCCGTGAGCTGGCGGGTGAGCTGGGTTCCGCGCTCGGCGGCCCGGCGGACCTCGGCGGCGTCCTCGCGGCGCGCGTCGCGGTCCTCGAGCGCCTCCTCGAGGAGGCACGCGTAGCTCTGGATGACGGTGAGGATGTTGTTGAAGTCGTGGGCGACGCCGCCGGCGAGCCGGCCGATCGCGTCGAGCTGGAAGGCGCGACGGTGGAGCGCGGTCCGGCGCGCGGTCTCGTCGTCGTCGGTCATCTCGGTCGGAGAGGTGCTGGGCATGAACGGCTCCTGCGACGTGCGGCTCCCCACCCAGCCACGGCTCCGCACGCGACGCATCACCCTGACCGTCCGGCGCTCCGGACGCAATCACCCCGATCGGGTGCGTCCCGCGCGGTCAGGGTGGCAGTGGTCGGCTCACTCGAGCGAGACGACCTTGGCGCGGCCCGGATCGACGTCGGCCGGGATGTAGGCGACGGCCCCGGCGTTGGCGAGCACGTACGCGATGGCCGCCGCCGGCGTGTCCGCGTGCGGCGGCGGCACGCGCTTCCCCGAGAAGATCTGCTGGTTCCAGTAGCTCCTGAGCTGAAGCGGCGTCTTGCGCAGCACCTCGCGGACGAACTGCGTGCGCACCGGCGAGCGCGGCGACAGATCGAGCGGGTGGACCGCGAGCCCGCCGGGCCACTCGCCCGCCTTCTTCAGGTAGGCGTCGCGGAGGAAGCTCGCGTCGACCGCCTTCACCGGGTTGTCCGGGTGGACGATGATCTTGTACGAGGTCACGTCGCCGGCGGCCGGCGCGACGAGCCCGGCGACGGCGAACGCGGCGAGCACGACGCCGACCAGCGCCGACGCGACGAGGCAGGTGGTGACCGCGCGCGCCCGCATCAGAAGGTCACCGTCGTGCGCGCGAGGAACAGGCCCCAGTACTGCTTGCTGTCGACGCGGTCGGTCGCCGCCAGGTCGGCGGTGCCGTCGATCAGGTGCGCCTCGAGCTTCCACAGCCAGTGGTCGTCGACGTCGAAGCGGAGGCTGACGGCGCCGTCGCGCTGGTAGGCGTCGAAGCTGCGCGGGTACGCCGGGGTCCCGCCGGTCCGGTGGTCGACGTCGGGCTCGTAGACCGACCCGTACGCGCCGACCTGCCAGCGATCGGCGAGCTGGTACGACGCCATCGCGTAGTAGCGCTCGTTGTCGAGGTCGGTGCCGGCGCCGACGACGCGCAGGCTGAAGCGCTCGCGCGTGAGCCACCGGCTGTACTCGGCGGCGAGGAGCCAGTTGCCGTGCTGGTACTCGAGCGAGCCGACGAAGATCGAGACCGGCCGGTAGTAGACGGAGATCTTGCCGTCGTAGTCGGGCGGCACCATGCCGCTGGCGATGAGCGCGTCGATGTTCTTCTGCGTGAACGTCAGGTGGAAGTCGATCGAGCTGCGGAGGAAGGTGCCGCCGAGCTTGAGATCGTGGATCGGCGTGCGCCAGAAGACCTGCGCGCCGGTGACGTACTTGGTGTCGACGTCGTCGAGGGTGGCGCCGACGAGGTCGATCGCGTTGTTCGGGATCGACAGGGTGCCGAGCCAGGCCTGGTAGTCGAGGTCGCCGGCGCCGCCGAGGGGGAGCGTGCCGTAGGCGTCGAAGCCGGTCTGCGACAGGAGCAGCGTGCGATCGCGGACCGGGTACATCGCCTGCGGCAGCAGGATCGGGACCCGCGCGGCGTCGATGTCGGCGTACTCGTTGTAGAGGCCGAACGGCATCTTGACGACGCCGGCGCGCAGGCCGAGCCACGGGCGCCACGCGTAGTCGAGGAACGCCCAGTCGATGTGCGGCGGGTCCTCGAAGTCGCCGACCTTGCGGGCGAAGAGCTGCACGCCGGCGCGGAGGCGATCGGTGAGCTGCGTCGAGACGTCGAGGCCGGTCTCGAAGAAGGCGAGGCTGCCGCGCGACGACCGGCCGATGTAGTCGTTGGCGGTCGACAGGAAGGCGCCCTGGCTGACGAAGCCGTGGAGCTCGTAGGGTGGCTGGGCGACCGGCTCGACGGCGGGCTCCGGCTCCGGCGCGGCGGGCTCGGCGGGCTCCGCGGGCTCCGTCGTCGTCGGCGGCGGCGCTGGCTCCGTCGTCGGCGCGGGCTCCGTCGTCGTCGTCGTCGGCTGCGTCGCCGGCTGCGTCGTCGGCTGCGTCGCCCCCGCGCCCGCGTCGGCCTGCGCCTGCGCGCGCACCGCCCCCGCGGCGACGGCGAGCGCCACCGCGGCTCCCACCCCCGCGCGCCTCCATGACGCCATGGATCGCATCCTACCGACGGCCCCGGACCCCCGCTACACCCCGTCGGGGTGTCCCTCGGGTTGCTGGTTCAGCACCAGCCAGTACATCCCGAGGTGCTGGGCCGCATCGACGAACTGGGCGAAGTCGACCGGCTTGCGGACGAAGCTGTTGGCGCCGAGGTCGTAGCTGGCGACCATGTCCTGCTCCTCGTTCGAGGAGGTGAGGACGACGACCGGCATCCGCCGCGTGCGTGGATCGGCCCGCAGCCGGCGCAGCACCTCGAGGCCGGAGACCTTCGGCAGGTTGAGATCGAGGAGGACCAGCGTCGGCATCGGCTGGCCCGCGCGCCCGGCGTGGGCGCCGGTCGCGAACAGGTACTCGAGCGCCTCGGCCCCATCCGACACGTGCACCACCTCGTTGGCGATGTTGTGCTTCTTGAAGGCGCGGAGCGTGAGCACCGCGTCGTCGGAGTTGTCCTCGACGAGGAGGATCGTGCGCGTCAGGCTCATGGACGGGGAGCTCCGGTCGGGTCGCCGGGTAGGGTGAAATAGAAGGTAGCACCCCGGCCGACCGCCGCGTCGACCCAGATGCGCCCACCGTGCCGGTGGATGATCCGCTGAACGGTCGCCAGCCCGATGCCGGTGCCGGGGAACTCCTTCTCGGTGTGGAGCCGCTGGAACGCGCCGAACAGCCGCTCGGCGTACGCCATGTCGAGGCCGGCCCCGTTGTCGCGGACGAACAGCACCTGCTCGCCGTTCTCGGTGCGGGCGCCGAACTCGATCACCGGCGCGGCCGTCTTCGAGGTGAACTTCCACGCGTTGCCGATCAGGTTCTCGAGCGTGATGCGGACGAGCCGCGGATCGGCGAAGGCGTGGACGTCCGGCTGCGTGCGCAGCTCGATCGCGCGCGCCGGATCGGTGCGCCGCAGGTCCTTCTCGATCGTCGTGACGATCGCCGACAGGTCGACGCGCTCGCGGCGGAAGTCGGCGCGGCTGACCCGCGACAGGCGCAGGAGGTCGTCGATCAGCTCCGCCATCCGCTGGGCGCCGCCGCGGATGCGCCGCAGGTAGTCCTTGCCGGTGGCGTCGAGCTGGTCGCCGTAGTCCTCGAGCAGGGCCTGGCTGAAGCCGTCGATGCCGCGCAGCGGCGTGCGCAGGTCGTGCGACACCGAGTAGCTGAACGCCTCCAGCTCCTTGTTGGCCGTGCGCACCTCGATCGCCTGCCGCTGGGTCTCGACGAGGAGCTCGACCTCGCGCTGGCGGGCGAGCGCGACCTGGAAGGCGACGCCGAGCGCGCTGCGCACGCGGCCGAGGAACTCGAGCGTGCGGTCGTCGGGCGCGTCGTCGGTGGTGAGCTCGAGGAGCGCGCCGACCCGGTCGTGGTGGACGAGCGGCACGACGACGACGTGGCGGCCGTCGCGCCGCTCGACGTGGACGCCCGGATCCACGCCGTCGTCGGCGCCGGCGCCGGCGTCGTCGATCGCGCGGGTCGCGCCGCCGCGGGCGCCGAGGTAGCGGGTCAGGTGCTCGATCGCCTTGGCGGCGAGCGCGGCGGGGTCGAGCTCGCCGGCGATCTCGTCGGCCAGCTCGGTGAGGCCGGTCTTGATCCACGCCTCGCGCTCGACGCGGTCGCGGTACTCGTGCAGCTCGGCGGCGGTGCGGTTGGCCTGGCGCGCGAGGTCGCCGAGCTCGTCGCCGGGCGGGTACTCGATGCGCTGGCTGAAGTCGCCGCGCGCCATCCGCTCGACGCCGACGGTGACCGCGCCGAGCGCGCCGACCGTGCGGCGGATGAGCCGCCACGACAGCGCGAACATCAGCGCGAGCGCCACCGCGGCGACGATGATCGCGATCCACAGCGACTCGTTCTGGGTGTCGCGCGCGCGGCGGAACGAGGCGGTGAGCCGGTCGCGATCGGGGCTGGTCGCGTGCTCGAGCGTGGCGGCGAAGCGGGCCTGGGCGGCGTGCACGTCGTCGATGCCGGGGGCCAGCTCGTCGGGGGACGCGCCGGCGGTGAGCGCGGCCGACAGCGCGCGCGCCGGCCCGTAGTAGCGCTCGAAGTCGGCGAGCACCGCCGCCGGATCGCCGCCGTTGGCCGTGATCGTCGGCGCACCGGCGAGCACGCGCACGCGCAGCTCGTCGGCGAGCTGGTCGGCCTCGGCGAGCGGCGCCTCCTCCCCGCTGTCGGCGGCGTCCGCGAGCTTTCGCGGGATCTTGTCGGACAGGGCCGCGAGGTCGCGATCCAGCTCGATGAGCGGCAGGTAGTGCGTCTCGATGCCGGTGAGCTGCGCCTTGTTGAGGCGGCCGAGGATCAGCGTCACCGCCGTGAGCGCGATCAGCGCCACCGCCGGCAGCGAGACCAGCAGCGCGATGCGGTGGCGGAACCTCAGCGTCGGCACGGTCTTCGGCCGAGGGTATGCTGCCGGTGGCACGGGGGTCCAGTTGCCCACCGTGCCGCGGCTCAGGGCTGCGGCGGTGGGGCGCCCGGTGTCGTCGCGGCAGGCGGCGGCGGCTTGCGCGGCTGCATGCGCGGGAAGTCATCGGCGGGCTCGGCCGGTTCGCCGGCCGGCGGCTCGTCGGACGGCGGCTCCGCCGACGGCGGCGGCGCGCCGGTCGCCTCCGCGGCCGGCTTCGCCGGCGCGTGCAGCGCCGCCTCCGGCCCACCCGACCAGGCGACGTAGGCGATCGGCACCGAGATGCCGGCGGCCGCCAGCGCGGCGCCGCGCCAGCGCAGGCCCTTCTTGCCCTTGATCATGAAGAGGCCGGAGATCGCCAGGTAGAGCAGCAGCACCGCGTAGCCGTCGGCGACGTAGGTCCACGCCTTCTTGCCGCGGTTGTAGTGCAGCCAGTTGGCGACCCGCAGGAAGAAGCGCGGCTTGCGGCCCTGCTCGATCACCTTGCCGTTGTCGCCGATGACGACGAACTGCTTGTAGTCGTACTCGAGGCGCAGCTCGTCGCCGGCGCGGTACCAGCTCCGCGGCGTGCCGACGTGCAGCGCGGCCTCCGCCTGCGCGAGCGCGACGTCGTCGGGCGTGTCGAGCGAGATCGGCGCGATCTGCCGCTCGCGCTCGTAGCTGTGGAAGTTCGGATCCCAGCCGGGCCGGCCGATGTGGTTGATGGCGAGGCCGCTGATCGCGTAGATGATCGTCAGGCCGACGGCGAGGTAGCCGAGGTCGCGGTGGATCGCGCGCAGCCAGCCGCGCCACCGCCGCCGCAGGACCCCGAGCAGCGTGCCACCGACCTCGGGCGCCGGCTCCGGGCCGCCGCCCGACGAGCGCGACGAGCGCGACGAGCCCGGCGGCCGCTGGGCCTCGCCGGCGTCCGTCCCTGGCTCGCTCGCCACGTCAGCCGTACCGCTCTTCGCGCCACGGGTCGGCGTGGTTGTGGTAACCGCGCACCTCCCAGTAGCCCGGCTCGTCGTCGACGACGAACTTGATCCCGGTCAGCCACTTCGCGCTCTTCCAGAAGTAGAGGTCCGGCACCAGCGCGCGCACCGGCGCTCCGTGCGCCGTCGAGAACGGCTTGCCACCGACGCGATAGGTGGCGAGCACCGACGGCGCGGTCGCCTCGGCGAGCGGCACGTTCGACGTGAAGCCGTGCGCCGCCTCGAAGATGACGTGGCGGACCGCGCTCTTCACGCCGGCGCGGTCGGCGAGCGTCGCGACCGTCACGCCCTTGAAGAGCGAGCCGAGCAAGGACCAGCCGGTCACGCAGTGGACGTCTGCCTCCTGCTCGACCTGCGGCAGCTCGAGGAGCTGCTTGTAGTCGAGCGTGTACGGCGTCTTCACCGCGCCGTGGATCTGCAGGCGGAAGGCGCGCGCATCGCTCGGGCCCTCGTCGCCGCCCATGTCCTTCATGTACGTGATGACGCGCTGGCCCGGCGGCAGGCGCGGCCGGCCGTCGGGCCGCTTCTCGGCGCGCGCCTTGCGGGTCAGGTCGTCGCCGGCGAGGGTGAACAGCGCGCCGCCGACGGCGACGATCGCGGTGCCGGCCGCGGCGGTCTTGATGAACTCGCGCCGGTCCCAGCCGGGCCGGCGCTCGGGGAAGCGATCGAACATCATCTTGTCGGTCAAGGCGACCTCCAGCGGCGCGACGGGCCCCTCGCTGACAGCGTAGCCGACCTCGTCGTGGAGGCTCCTACGTTCGAGCGGTCCCCAGGGTTACGAGCCGCGTCGCGTCGCGGTTCGCCCCGGCTGCGCGCGCTTCACCGAGGCGGGCTCGTGGTCCGACCGCGCGCCGCCGTCACGCGCGGCCGTAGACGGGGAGCAGCGCGCCGGACGTCACCGCGTTCGCCGGGCTGATGAGGTGGGCGATCGTCTCGGCCAGCTCGCGCGGCTTCGGCCACGACGCGAAGTCGGCCTTCGGCATCGACGCGCGGTTGGCCGGCGTGTCGATGATCGACGGCAGGATCGCGTTGACCAGGATGCCCTCGTCCGCGACCTCGACGGCGAGGCTCTGCGTGATCGCCGCCACCGCCGCCTTCGACGCCGCGTAGGCGACGAGGTTCGGCGCCGGCTGCTGGACCGGGCGCGCGCCGACGTTGACGATGCGGCCGCCGCCGCCGGTGCGCCGGATCGCGACCACCGCCTCGCGACACGCGAGGAAGCAGGTGCGCGCGTTGAGCGTCATCATCCTGTCGAAGTCGGCGGCGCGCGTGCTCGCGATCGGCGCCATCGTGAAGCCGCCGACGAGGTGGACCGACGCCCACAACGACGGCAGCATCGCGAAGTAGCGCGCGACCGCGTCCTCGTCGGCGAGGTCGACCGCCGGCTTGGTCAGCACCTTCGGGTGCTGCAGCCACACCGCCGACGGCGGCGGGGTCGCCTCGACCATCGGCGCGTGCACGATCGCGCCGCGCGCGACGAGCGCCTCCACCACCGCGCCGCCCAGCGCGCCGCTGGCCCCGGTGATGACGACGTGGCAGTCGGCCAGCTCCATGCCTCACTCTACCGCGAGCGCCCCGCTCGGGTGCGCGGGTGGCTGTCGGTCGCGGGTGTCAGTCGGGGAGCTGGCGGCCGATCGGCGGGAAGTTCTCGCAAGCGGTCTGGAACGTGTCGAGCGCCTGCTGGAGCGCCGGGGCGAGGTTGCCCTGGCAGATGTCGCCGAACGCGGCGTTGTCGCCGGCCGCCTGGGCGAACTGCTTCATGCGGATCGCCTCGTCGGCGTTGCCGAACGACGACGTGCACGCTTGCTGGCCGGCGATGACGGCGGTCGCCCAGCGCGCGCGGTCGCCCTTGCGGGCGTCGAACGACGACACGAACGACGGGATGGTGGCGAGGTCCATGTCGCCGTTGACCGCGCAGCCGTCGCCGTGGGTCTCGAACCCGCTCGTGCGCCGCGAGCAGTCATCCTCGTCGGTGATCATGATGATGCCGAGCAGGGCGTCGTCGCGGACGAAGCCGGGGTTGACCGTCTCGTCGACGGCGAGCTCGGCGGCCCGCAGCGGCATCTCGATCGCGGGGCCGTTGGTGCCGACGTTGGCCGCGCACGCGAACGTCGCCGGCATGTTCGGGTCGGTCGGCTCGAGCCACGGCCGCGTCATGCCGCAGGTCTGGCGGAACTTGCCGTCGGCGCCGCTCTGGCTCTGCGGGATCCGGGTGTCGTTGGGGATGAGCGGCGGCATCGCCGGGATGACGATCGTGAAGTCGGCGGTGATGCCGGTCGTCGTGATCGCGGCGCGGTAGTCGAGGTGCTCGCCGTCGCCGACCGTGTAGTCGTTGAGGA
>DASZXE010000911.1:0-7660 GCA_035546475.1 Kofleriaceae bacterium | reverse complement strand
AGGGTGGGGCGGCGGGCGGCGCGCAGGGCGAGCCGCAGGAGGCCGCGCAGCCGGTGCGGCGCGAGCGGCCCAAGGTCGGCCGCAACGACCCGTGCCCGTGCGGCTCGGGCAAGAAGTACAAGAAGTGCCACGGCAAGGACGAGGCCGACGCCGCGAACGAGTGACCCGGGCGAGCGAGGAACACCGAGGGATCACGACGCCGCCGCGGGCGTCGATCCTCGACATGGTGGTTGAGCCAGAGGCGGCGTCGTGGCAGCTTCGCCCGCCATGAAGCAAGGTCTCCTGATGGTGTCGGCCCTCGTCCTCTCGTTCGGCTGCGAGAAGGCGGGCAAGGACAGCAGCCAGCTCGCCGACGACCTGCCGGCCAACGAGGTGCACGTCCTCGGCGTCGGCGCGGACCCGAAGGTGAAGCTGCGCTACGACGTGCCCAAGGACAGCCACGTCGTCCTCGACATGAAGGCCCGGATGGGCATGTCGAGCCCGGCCATGCCGCAGGCGATGAACTTCAACGTCGACGCGTCGATGGACGAGACCTGCACCGACGTCGAGCCGTCGGGCGACATGCGCTTCGAGATCAAGGTCGCGTCGGTGTCGGTCGACGCGCCCGGCGTGCCGTCGTCGGCGGCCGACATGGTCAAGGACGCGATGGGCAACATGGTCTACCGGTTCCGCATGTCGCCGTCGGGCAAGATCGACGACGTCCAGGTCGACGGGTTGACCGGCCCGATGGCGCAGATGGGCGAGTCGATGAAGCAGTCGCTCGAGCAGTTCGCGGCGCCGCTGCCCGACGACGCGGTCGGCAAGGGCTCGACCTGGAAGTTCAAGCGGACCGCCGAGGCCAACGGCGTCAAGATGGCGACGCTCGCCAAGTTCGAGCTGGTCGACTTCAAGGACGGCGTGGCCACCTTCAACGTCGACGGCCGGGTGGTCGCGCCCAAGCAGACCATCGAGAAGAACGGCATCTCGGTCGAGCTGAAGAAGATGGACGGCACGATCAGCGGCACCATCGCCAACGACCTCCACCGGCTGGCGCCGCAGGGCAACTTCAAGATGACCATCGACATGACGATGGGCGCGATGGGCAAGAGCATCGGCATGAAGATGACGATGGACTCCGACATCACCGCGCACTGATCGCAGCGGGCGGGAACCAGACGATGTCGACCACGGTGCGCGGGTTTCGTTTCGCCGGCGTCGCCGCCGGCATCAAGAAGAAGGGCGGGCGGGACGTCGGGCTGATCGTCGCCGACGAGCTGGTGCCGACATCGGCGATCTTCACCAGCAACCGGGTCAAGGCGGCGCCGGTGCGGCTGTCGATCGATCGGATGCGGATGGCCCGCGGCATGATGCGCGGCGTGGTCGTCAACGCCGGCAACGCCAACGCCTGCACCGGCGCGCAGGGCGACCGCGACGCGTCGCGCATGGCGGAGCTGACCGCCGGCGCGATCGGCGCCTGGCCCGAGCACCTGCTGGTCGCCTCGACCGGCGTGATCGGCCAGCCGCTGCCGATGCCGAAGGTCGAGGGCGGCATCGCGGCCGCGTGCAAGGCGCTGTCGCCCGACGGCTTCGACGACTTCGCGGCGGCGATCCTGACGACCGACCGCCGGCCCAAGACCGCGAGCCTGACCGTGCGCATCGGCGGCAAGCCGGTGACGCTGGTCGGCTGCACGAAGGGCGCCGGCATGATCGCGCCGAACATGGCGACCACGCTGACGTTCGTCGCCACCGACGCGACGATGGTGCCGGGCGCGCTGGCGCGGATGACGAAGGCGGCGGTGGCGCCGACGTTCAACGCGATCGCGGTCGACGGCGACACCTCGACGAACGACACGCTGGCGGTCTTCGCGTCGGGCGCGTCGAAGGCCGAGATCAGCGGCGCCGGCCAGGCGAAGCTGCAGGGCGCGCTGACCGAGCTGCTCGCCGACCTGGCCCGCCAGCTCATGGCCGACGGCGAGGGCGTCCACCACGTCGTCACCATCGTCGTCCGGCGGGCGGCGAACGCGCGCGCGGCGGCGGCGATCGCGCGGCGGGTCGCGACCTCGCCGCTGGTGAAGACCGCGATCGCCGGCGGCGATCCGAACTGGGGCCGCATCCTGTGCGCGATCGGCAACGCCGGGGTGCCGATCGACGCCAACGCGATCGGCCTCGCGATCGGCGACGTCGAGGTCGTGCGCAAGGGCGCGCTGGTGCCCGGCTACGAGGAGCGCAAGGCCGCCGCGGTGATGAAGGGCGCGGCCTACCAGCTCGCGATCGACCTCGACGCCGGCGCGGCGGAGGCGACGTTCCTCGCCTGCGACCTGTCGCACGAGTACGTGACGATCAACGCCGACTACCGGTCGTGACCGGTCGTGACGGTCAGGGCACCGTGACGGTCCGGTAGTCGTCGTACGGGAGCTGCCAGGCGTCGGCGTGGTGGGTGTCGCGGATGACGACGCGGAAGTCGTACGTGCCGGGCGCCAGGTTCGACAGGTGCTCGTCGTCCTCGGTGGTGCCGAGGTCCTGCATCACCAGGCTGGCGGGGCTGAAGTCGGGCGCGGTCGCGAGCTGGAAGTCGTAGACGATCGGATCGTGCTGGAGATCGAACGACCGATCCCAGCTCAGGGTCGTCACGCCGTTCGTCGTGTGATCGCCGAGGAAGACCGGCATCGGCCGCTCGAGGACCTGGTCGTACTCGGCGAGGTAGCGGCTGGTCGTCGACGTGATGCGCGCGAGCTCCCCCTCCCAGATGGTGACGCCCTGCGCGTCGGGCGCGCCGGCGTAGTGGCCCGGCAGGTGGGCGAGGTCGGGGTTGCGCGCGATGTACGGCAGGACGAGGTCGTGGTAGCGCGCGATCGCGGCGGCGGTGGCGGCGTCGGTCAGCCGCGTCGACGCCAGCTCGCGGAGCTTCGCGTCGACGGCGGCGACGTTCGCCGGGTCGGACAGGAACCGCTTGAACAGGTGCATCGGCCAGTAGTTGGCGAGCCCGGCCTCCCACCGCTGGCGCGTGCGATCGACGTCGGTGAGCTGCGCGTAGAAGCCCCACGCGCCGTCGTAGTCCCACGGCAGGATGTACCAGCCCTCGCAGGTCGACGGGCTGTAGAGGTAGTAGTTCTGCGTGCGGACGTCGACGTCGTTGAGCAGCACGTTGACCGCCGCCCACGTGATCAGGTTGTCGCGGTTGAAGTAGGTGGCGATCAGGTCGGCGGGCGACACGTTCGGGTCGTTGACCGCGGCGACCATGCGGAGGAACTTGGCGTCGTCGGGGTTGGCCTTCGCCTCGACGATCATCCGCCAGTCGTCCGGGTCCGACGCGATCGCCGGATCGATCGCCTGGAAGTTGAACAGCACCGCCTTGTAGAGCGAGCCGTCGGGATCGAGGCCGTGGCTCTCGAGGAAGCGGTGGTCGGGCTCCTCGATCCAGGTGTAGAGGCCGTAGTCCTCGTCGTTGACGGTGAGGTGGACGAACTGGGTGCGCAGGCTGGTGAGGTCGGGGATCGACTGGAAGAAGTCGAACGACATCTTGTTGCGGATGCGCGTGAGGTCCGTCATGTGCTTGTTGAGGTTGATCTCCTTCTGGCCGCGCCACCGGCCGGCGCCGTCGTCGAGCTGGATCTTGTAGTTCTTCTGCGCGTTCAGCCGCGAGAAGCCGCCGCGGATCGACAGCACGCCGTTGGGCTCCCTGGCGCCGGCGCCGAAGTCGCCCTCGCGGAAGATGACCGGCACCGACGCGCCGGGGATGTTGGCGTTCACCGCGGCGAAGTCGTCGAGGTCGGTGATGGTGACGTGCGCCTCCCACACGCCGAGCGTCTCCTGCTGGTAGACGCGGCGATCCTCGACGAGCGGCGGCAGCGGCGCGCGCGTCTCGCCGCAGCGCGCGACCGGGAACGGCGGCGCCCCGTCTACGCCGGCGTCCGCAGGCGGCGGGGTGGCGGCGTCGGGGCCGCCCGCGGTGCCGCCGTCGGGGACCGCGTCGTCGGGGCCTGCCGCGCAACCGATGCCGAGGAGGACGAGCGCGGCGGCCACCGCTGTACGAAGCATGCGCGATACCCTCAGCAAGCGATGCGCCAGCGCTGGAGGCACGTCAGCGCCATCTGCGCGTGACGACGCACGTTCGGGCCGGGCGCCCGCGCACGCCGGGCGGATCCGCCTCGGGGCCCGCGAGGATTTCACCGCGCCCCGGGCTCGACCCGGAACGACGCGGCCGGGCCCGGCTCGGGCCTTCAGTGGAAGTCGAGGGGGAAGCGCTCGCGCTCCTCGGTGTACCTGTCGGCCGGCAGGTCGGCGGCCCACACCGCCTCGACCAGGCACGGCGCGATCGGCTGGCCGGCGCCGTCGTCGACCGTGACGTCGACGACCTCGTCGTAGGTGCTCTCGAGCGTGAGCGCGACGTGCCAGCCGGGGGCCGGCCTGTGCTTCGCGATGCACGCCTTCGCGGCGGCGGCGACCAGCGCCATCGGGTCCGGCGCGACGCGCGGCCGCGCGCTGCCGGCGCCGTAGCCCACGCCCGAGCCATCGCCCGAGCCGTAGGCGGCGCCGATGTGCTCGAGGCCGACCGTCGACGGCCGGGTGCCCGGCTCGAACGCGACGTACGACGTCACCGGCGACACCGCCCGGCCCATCATCGCGACCGTCATCATCTCGTCGTGGCTGAGGTCGCCGTGATCGTCCTCGGAGAAGACCCAGGCGGCGGCCGCCTTCGAGAAGCGCGGGTCGGCGCTGACCACCTTGCGGTACGGGTCGCCCCAGATCATGCCGGTCAGCTCGACCTTCGCCGGCGCATCCTTCGCGCGCACGACCAGGCGCAGGCCGGTGCCCTCGTGCAGCGAGGCCGGCAGGGTCTCGTCGTACTTGCCGTCGGTGAGGTCGAAGCCCTTGATGGCGAAGTGGTCGATCGCGGTCGGGCGGACGAGGCCGAGCACGAGCTTGCCGAGGTCCTTGGCGGCGCGGTCGGGGCCGGTCAGCCGCGCGAAGATGCCGTGGTGCGCGAGCGGGATCGGCGCGAGCGCGTCGGTGTCGTCGCGGACGAGGTCGGGATCGTCGCCGCCGCGGACGTCGGTGCCGACCAGGTGGACGATGGTGTCGGCCGGCGCCGCCGACAGCGCCGCGAGCGCGTCCTTGTCGTTCCACCGCCCGCGCAGGAGCTGATCGGAGACGAGCACGATCCGGCGCGGGCCCTTGCGGCCGGCGATCGCCGCCGCCGCCACCCGCGCGCCGTCGTCGAGCGCGCTGCCGTTGCCGGGCGCGAGCGCGCCGGACGCCTTCGCGGCGGCGAGCCGCGCGTCGAGCTCCTTGGCCGCGATGAAGCCGCCGAACAGGCGCGTCGCGGTCCGCCGGTAGAGGACGACCTCGACCTCGGCGTCGGGGACGTGGCCGAGGTACGCGCGGACGACGGCGAGCTCGGCGTCGAGGCCCGCGGCGCCCATCGACCTCGACGCGTCGAGGACGAACACGACCTGCGCGTGCACCGGCAGCGGGCGCAGCTCGGGGGCGGCGTCGACCTCGAGCCGGCCGAACGCGTGCGCGGGCGACGCGATCACGCGGCCGAGGCGCGCGGTCAGCTCGGTGATCGCGGGCGGCGCCAGCTCGATCATCGCGACGCCGCCGTCGGACGCGTTCTCCGGCGCGTCGGGGATGTAGAGCGGCGTGTCCTCGGCGTTGGCCTCGACCTGGCCGGCGCCGCTGCCGAGCTGGATCGACCACGCCGACAGCGTGCCGGCGTCGAGCGCCACGTGATCGGAGACGACCAGCTTCCACGCGCCGGCGCCGGTGGTGCCCTTCGGCAGGTCGACGTCGAAGGCGCCGCGGACGTCGTTCGCGCTGCCGCCGCTGCCGTCGAAGACCTCGACGCGCTCGCCGGCCGGCGTGTAGAGCTCGACGCGCAGGTCGCTCTTGTAGGTGTGCTCGATGTCGAGCGTGAGGTGCGCCTTCGCGAAGGTCGCCTTCGCCTTCGCGCCGTCGGGGATCTCGACGATGCTCTCGACGTAGCTGGCGTTGTCGTCGTGCGGGATCGCCTCGAGCCAGGCCGGCGTGGTCGGCGGCGCGAGCACGATCGGCGACCCGGGCGCCATCCGCGCGCCGTCGATCTTCAGCATCGTCGTCGCGTCGCCCCAGCCGGGCTGGATCGTGAACACCGGCACCGCCAGGTTCGGCGCCGCCTCCTTGCCGAGCCGCGGGTACGAGAGGAAGACGTGGCCGTTCGCGTAGCGGGTCGGCACCGTCAGCGTGTACTCGACGGTGCTGGTCGCGCCCGGCAGCACCGGGAAGACCTGCAGCACGAGCTTGTCGGCCCACTCCCAGTAGAGGAGGGCCGGGTCCTTCGGCTTCCAGCGGCCGCGGCCGGTGAGCTCGTGGTAGAGCTTCGCCGCGGCGTCGGCCTCCATCAGGTCGCCGTCGAACCACTGCTCGCGGGCGCGGATGCGCAGGCCGGTGGCGGCGGCGCCGTACGGCAGGTCGATGTCGAGGCGCGCCTCGTCGGCGACGGTGCCGGGGTTGGCGAAGACGCGCCGCACCTTGTAGGTCGCGATGCCGTCGGCGACCGACACGTCGACCGAGTGCGACGCCTCGTAGAGCGGCTGGCCGAGCGCGCTCTCGAGCACGTCGGCGGCGGCCGGCCGCGGCGGCGATGCTACCAGGAGGGTGAACGCGGACGCGGCGAGGACGGCGGCGAGGGCGGGGCGCACGGCCGTACGACACTCGCACGGCGACCGCGGTTCCCCCGGTCAACTTCCGGGTTGCGTGTCACTCCGGGCGCTTGACACCACACGAAGATCTCCGTCCAATCGGGAGACGAGGGGAGGCGCCGCGCTCGTCGCGGCTCCCCGAGGTCTGCCTCATGACCGCTGCCCAAGACCTACCGACCGGCTCCATCCTCCAGGGACGATACGAGATCACGTCGGTGCTGGGAGCCGGCGGCTTCGGCACCGTCTACCAGGCCACCCAGCTCGCCACCAGCCGCCAGGTGGCGATCAAGGTGATGCAGGCGTTCCCGGACGAGGACGCGCGCAAGCGCGACAACCGGATGGCGCGCTTCCGCCGCGAGATGGACCTGTGCGCGCGGCTGCACCACCCGAACATCGTCGACCTGGTCGACTCGGGCGAGACCGACGACGGCCGGCCGTTCGCCGCGTTCCAGTACGTGCCGGGCAAGAGCCTGGCCCAGGTGCTGGCGCAGGAGGGGCCGCTCCACCCGCGCGAGGCCCGCCACCTCATGCTGCAGGTGCTCGACGCGCTGTCGTGCGCGCACAACCTCGGCGTCGTCCACCGCGACCTCAAGCCGGCGAACATCATGGTCGTGTCGACCGGCACCCGGCGCAACGCGCTGGTGCTCGACTTCGGCATCGGCGCGATCGCCGAGGGCGCGCGCGGCGACGGCTACGCCAAGCTGACCTCGCAGCACGAGTGGCTGGGGACGCCGCACTACACCGCGCCCGAGCAGGTCCGTGGCTACCCGCCGACCCCCCAGTCGGACCTGTACGGCTGGGGCCTGGTCTACCTCGAGTGCCTGACCGGCAAGCCCGCGATCGAGGGCAGCTCGATGGCGGTCATCCTCATGCTGCAGATCGGCCCCGATCCGGTGCCGATGCCGCCGGCCCTGCGGCACCACCCGCTCGGCCGCCTGCTCCAGCGCGCGCTGATCAAGGAGGTCGAGCACCGGGTGGCGACGGCGTCGACGCTGCTGCGC
>DASZXE010000910.1:0-11196 GCA_035546475.1 Kofleriaceae bacterium | reverse complement strand
GCGCCCACCGCGCCGGCCGCGCCCACCGCGCCGGCCGCGCCCACCGCCGCGACGCCCCCCGCGACGCCGCCGCCGCTCGTGCACAAGAGCTTCGCCGACCTCGCCCCCGTCGACGTCGAGCCGCTCCGCGCCAGCTACACGCCGGAGGAGCTGGCCGACGCCTGCGCGGCCCTGCAGAAGACGTCCGACACCGAGCTCGCCGCCGTCGTCGCGATCCCCGACGATCAGCGCACGTTCCAGAACACGCCCGGCGCGATGGAGCAGATCGAGACCGACTTCGGCGTCGGCGCCGCCCGCCTCGGCTTCCTCAAGGAGATCCACACCGACCCCAAGGTGCGCGACGCCGCCGCCAAGTGCGAGGAGGACTCCAGCAAGTACGAGGTCGCGATCGGCGCGCGCAAGGATCTCTACCTCGCGATGAAGGGCTGGCAGGATCACGCGGGCAAATCGGAGCAGCTCGACGCCCAGGACCAGCGGCTGGTGACCCTCGCGATGCGCGACTTCCGCCGCGCGGGCCTCGAGCTGTCGGACGCCGACCGCGCGAAGCTCGTCGAGCTGCGCCAGCGCATCGCCGAGCTCGAGACCAAGTTCTCGGCCAACCTCGACAACGACACGACGACGATCACGGCGACGGCGAAGGAGCTCGCCGGGCTGCCGAAGGACTGGATAGCCTCGCACCCGAAGACGCCGGACGGCAAGGGCTACGTCATCACGACGAAGTACCCCGACTACTACCCGATCATGGAGTCGAGCCCGAACGCCGCGCTGCGCCGCCGCGAGGAGGTGGCGTTCATGAACCGCGGCATGCCGGACAACATCGCGCTCCTCGACGAGGCGATCAAGCTGCGCGCCGACGCCGCCCACCTGCTCGGCTATCCGACCCACGCCGACTTCGTCGACGAGGTGCAGATGGCGAAGACCGCGAAGACGGCGATCGACTTCGAGAGCCGCCTGCGCACCGAGCTGAAGGCCCGCCTCGACTCCGACACCCACAAGATGGAGGCGCTGAAGGCGAAGGAGACCCACGGCAAGGACAAGAAGATCAACTCGTGGGACTGGCGCTACTACCTCAAGCAGATCCAGAAGGCCGACTACGCGCTCGATGACGAGCAGGTGCGCCAGTACTTCCCCGCCGACCGCGCGCTGTCGGGCATGTTCGACGTCTACCAGAAGCTCTTCAACATCTCGTTCAAGGAGATCCCGAACCCGGATCCGTGGGCGGACGGCGTGACCTACTACGAGGTCCACGACGAGCCGTCGGGCCGGCTGCTGGCGAAGTTCTATGTCGATCTCTATCCGCGGCCCGGCAAGTACGGCCACGCGGCGAGCTTCGACATCGGCCTCGCCCGCGAGGTCGACGGCGGCTACCAGATCCCGCTGTCGGCGCTGGTCGTCAACTTCAACCCGCCGGCCGGCGGCAAGCCCTCGCACCTCTCGATCGACGAGGTCGACACCCTCTTCCACGAGTTCGGCCACATCATGCACATGAGCCTGACCGAGGCGCGCTACGCCTCGCTCGCCGGCGCGCACGTCGACCGCGACTTCGTCGAGGCGCCGAGCCAGATGCTCGAGAACTGGGTCTTCG
Organism: Kofleriaceae bacterium; assembly: GCA_035546475.1. Taxonomy (GTDB): domain Bacteria; phylum Myxococcota_A; class Polyangia; order Haliangiales; family Haliangiaceae; genus UBA2376. The sequence continues at coordinate 9,611 of DASZXE010000910.1, read as the reverse complement.
AGCCGGAGATCCTGGCGATGATCAGCCAGGATCCGAAGGACCCGTCGAAGACGATCCCGGCCGACCTCGTGAAGAAGGTCGTCGCGGCGCGCACGTTCGACTCGGGCGTGAAGTACTCGCGCCAGGTCTTCCTCGGCACGTTCGACCTCGACATCCACACCCACGACTCGCTCGAGGCGGACGCGACCTGCCGCAAGGACTGGGAGGACATCGTCGGCTTCCCCGAGGACGAGCAGGAGCACTTCGCGGCCGGCTTCGGCCACGTGATGGGCGGCTACGACGCCGGCTACTACGGCTACCTGTGGAGCCTCGTCTTCGCGTCCGACATGTTCACGCGGTTCCAGCACGACGGCGTGCTGAACGCCAAGACCGGCCGCGAGTACCGCGAGGCGATCCTGGCCAAGGGCCGCACCGAGGATCCGGACGTGCTCCTCCGCGAGTTCCTCGGCCGCGAGCCGAACGAGGACGCCTTCCTCAAGCTCGCCGGCATCAAGAGCTGATCGCCGCGTCGGGCGGCGGTCAGCGCGCGCCGCCGCTGCGAGGTGAGCGGCAGCACGAGCCGGCCGCGAGACCCGGTCTGACGGTCTCCCGTCGGCGCCCTCACTCGTAGATGGCGTCGACGGAGATGTCCACGCCGTGGATCCGGATCGTCTCTCCGGGGCCCCGCGCCTCTGCGGTCCAGTTGCGCCCATCACGGCGACGCACCTCGATACGACGCTCGCCCTGGGCGACGACATACTCTTCCAGCGACTCGAGCTGCTGGAACAGCGCGAACCGTTCGTTGCGATCCCGCTGCTCGGTGGACCTCGGCAGGACTTCCACGACGACGCTCGGGTTGGTGATCGCTTCGCCGAGGCTCTTGCCGTTCTTGTCCTTCGCGCCACGGGTCAAGATCGCGCCGCAGACGATGCTGGCATCGGCGTAGGTGGAGTGCTGCGCCTTCTCGATGTAGAGCAACGTGTCCGACGAGTAGACGCGGCACTCGGAGGTCTGCGGCAACGCACGGACGACGGCCGCCGACAGCCGGCCGTGCTCGGGCGTGCCGCGCGACATGGCATGGGTGAGCCCGTCGATCCACTCGTGCTTCTCGTCGCTGCTCGCTTCGAGCGCGAGGTACGCGTCGAACGGCGTGAACAGGATCCGAGCGGGCGTCGGCATGGAGCCCGAGTCTACCCGGATCCGCGCGTCGGCCGTCGCTCCGTTTCTTCGACGCCCGCCTCGGTGCGGGCCGACGGGACCCAGCCGGGCCGCGCTGCAACCGCCACGGCAACCGCGCGGGCGGCCTCTACACACTGACCCGACGTGCGCCGGTGACGCCGCGACCGGTCGCCCTGGCCTGCAAGCGTGACGCGCGCGCCGAAGCATCCGGTCGCCGGCACGTGGCAGCTCCAGGACGCCAAGGCCCGCTTCAGCGAGCCGTGCCGGCAGGTCCGCGAACGGCGCTGGCGAGAAAGCGGCTGACGCTACCGACCATCGACGCCCAGTTCGCCGCCACCGCGCTCCAGCACCGGCAGGTCACTCGCAACGTCGGTGACGTCGGACCGACCGGCGTGCCCGTTGCTTGGACCTTGGGTCGACTGACGGGGCGAGAACGCGCGCCCCAGGACTCGCCCCTTGCGGTGGTGTTGGGGGTATTGGGGTGTGGCAGGTGACAAGGGCGTCTGACATGATGGCGGGACACCGCAATGTGCCAGCGTCCCTTGGGGGAATTTGAACCCAGAATATGTGTGTCTCGAGGGCGCGGCCTGCAATCTCAGCACGGGGAACAGGGGTGCGCCATCGCCTGGCATGTCCTGCAGTGCGCATATGGAAGATGAGCCAATGACAGAGGTCGTCCTTCTGCGCGCTGGAGTCAGTAGTGCCGGAGTATCTGTGCAGGAAGAAGTCCTGGCGGAGCGACAGGGCCATGGCAGGTACCGGGTGTTGCGTTCGCCGGGGCTCGTGCAGGGAGTGGCCGCCGACGACATTATTGATGTGGATGGCAATGGCGACTTTCACATCGTCATTCGCGGCGGCAACGTGAGCGTGCACGTGCTCGCCATCCGTGACATGCCACGCCTTGAGGCTGTGCTGCGACCCGCACTTGAGGCGCTGGGTGGCAGGTTGGATGGCAAGGCGCCCAAGCTCCTCGTCTTCACGGTGCCGCTGAGTGCCGGATTTGTTTCGATCGAGGAGGCGCTCAATCGGACGCTTCGCGGATTTGCGGATGCAGAGTGGTACTTTGGAAACGTCTACGATCCAGTAGATGGTGTGACGCCACTCAATTGGTGGAAACAGTGAACGCGCGCATCTGGACTCGAGGCATTCCGCTGCCAAGGGTGGGGGCTGTGTGCGGGATCACGGCCGCGGCCCGAGCGCGACCAGCACCGTCGTCAGCATGGCGGCGTCGGCACCGCGCTCGACGCGGATCCGGGCCGGCCCGATCTCGATGACGACCGCGGCGGCGCTGGTCGGCTCGACCGGCGGCGGCGCGCTCCGCACGACGCGGGCCAGCCGGATCTCGGTCGCCGCCGGCGCTGGTGCTCGGCGGATCTGGTAGCGCATCGCTGCGCTTCGATCACGATGCTCCTCGCCGAGCTCGCCCTGTGCTCGGGATGAGCTCCACACCCGGGCGGGGAGCGCGGGGGGAGCGAGGGCGGGAGCACGTAGCCAAGGAACTCCACGTGCCTTGCTACCTTCCTCCCCTCAGCCACTCCCTCGCAAGACGTCGCAGCGACGGCTACGCCGCGTTCCATGTGCCCACGAACCTGGAGGAGGCCCGCGCTCAGATATCGTATTCGCGACATCCCGCGCCGCGCGTTCGCCGTTCACATGTATTGCCGCACGTCAGTGGAACGTCGGACCGACCGGCGTGCCGGTTGCTTGGACGTTGGGTCGACTGATGTCGAAGGCGCGCCGGCCGGTCAGGCCGCGGGGGGGCGGAGGGAGGGCGAGCTGCCGGCGGCGCCGGCGTTGGGGGCGGTGCGGGGGAGGTCGACGATGTACTGCGAGCCGCGGCCGGGCGCGTGGCGGAAGCTGAGGGTGCCGCCGAGCGCGCTGATGACGTGCGCCGCGATCGCCAGGCCGGGGTCCGCCTGGTCGGGCTGGTTCCACGCCATCGGCTCGAACAGGAGCGCGACCGCGGCCGGCGTCGGCGCGTCGCCGTCGTCGGTGATGACGAAGCGGATGCGATCGGCGGTCGGCTCGACGTCGAGGTCGACCGTGCCGCCGGCCGGCGACGAGGCCGCCGCGTGGCCGAGCAGGTTGACCAGCGCCTGCACGAGCACCGTCTCGGCGACGACGAGCTCGATCGGCGGCACCGGCGGCACCCGCAGCGCGGCGCGCTCGCGCACCGCCCCGCCGGCCATCCGCACGACCCGGTGGACGACGTGGGCCGCCGTCACCGCCTGCGCGCCCGGGCTGCCCTCGCGCATCATGCGCCGCATCGCCAGGAACAGGTCGATCGCCTCGCGGCCCGCGGTGGCGACGTCGTCGGCCGCCGCCTGCAGGTCCGGATCCGGCCGGCTCTCGACGATCGTCAGCACCTCCTGCATGGCGACGTCGAAGAGCTGGATGATCGAGGCGAGGTCGTGCAGCAGCGCGCCGGTCATCGCGCCGATCGTCGCCTGCCGCATCAGCTCGGCGACGCGCGAACGGCCGCCCGCCGGCACCGCCGCGGTCGAGCGCGGCTCGGCGACGACCACGCCGGAGCGGCGCCCGCCCAGGTGCAAGAGGTGCTCGAGCAGCGTGCGCGCCTCGTCGCCGTCGCCGCCGGCCTGGAGGCGGAGGCGGTGGTCGCCGTCGACGCTGGTCTCGAGCCGCCAGCCGACGCCGGCCGGGATCTCCGGCGCGCCGGCCAGCCGCTGGCCGTCGAGCGTGGCGGTGATCGCGGCGACGCCGGCGATCGACGCGCCGTGCAGCACGAGCAGCTCGCCCAGCTCGGCCAGGCTCGCCGCCGACGACAGGCTCGCCTCGAGCTGCGCGAGGTTCATCGCCACCGCCAGCGACGACGACAGCCGGCTCTGGCGGTGCCGCTGCTCGAGCGCGCGGCGGAGGACGACGTCGATCTCGTCGTACCAGGGCTTGCCGACCTTGTACGGCGCGTCCGGCTCGAGCAGGCGCCGGTGCGCGCGGTCGTCGACGTAGCCGGTGAGCAGGATGCGGATGATGCCCGCCTGCTGGACCTGCGCGAAGTCGAGCACCTCGATGCCGTCGTGATCGGGCATCTTGAGGTCCGAGATGACGACGTCGTAGCGACGGGCGGCGAGGGCGGCGAACGCCTCCTCGCCGCAGGCAGCCGCCTCGACCTGGTAGTCGCGGGACAGCTCGTCGACGAGCGAGGCCCGGACCTCGTCATCGTCGTCGACCACGAGGATCGACACGTTGCTCATCGTAGCTCCTTGGCAGGCACCGAGATCGCGAAGCAGGCGCCGGCGGCGACCGCGTGGTGGACGATGTCGCCGCCCCACGAGCGGGCGAGCCGCTGGGCGGTGGCGAGGCCGAGGCCGGCGCCGCTGGCGCGCGCGGTGACGATCGGCTCGAACAGCCGCGCGACCACGTGCGCGGGCAGGCCGCCGCCGGTGTCGGACACCTCGATCATCCAGCGGTCGTCCGAACGCCGGACAGCGACGCCGAGCCGGCCGCCGGCCGGCATCGCCTTCACCGCGTTGTCGATGACGTTGGCGAGCACGTGGTGGAGCGGGTCCTGCGGCACGTGCGCCGGCAGCGGCCCGGCGTAGTCGCGCGCCAGCTCGATCGGCCCCAGGCGGCCGGAGAACAGCGTCAGCGCGGTGTCGAGCTCGTGGGCGAGGTCGAGGTTGCGCGGCGCCGCGTCGAGGCTGCCGACCCGGTTGACGCTGACCACCGCGGCGACGTGCTCCTCGATGCGCGTCGCCGAGGTGCGCGCGCGGGTGAGCAGCGCCTCGAGCTCCGCCTTGTCGGGACGATCGCTCGCCGCCACCTTGAGCCCGAGCGTGCGCAGCGTGCTGAGCAGCGCCCCGACCGGGTTGTTGAGGTTGTGGGCGATGCCCGCACACAGCTCGCCGATCGCGGCGCGCCAGCCGAAGCGCGACACCTGGCCGGCCATCACCGAGATCTCGTGGTTGCGATCCTCGAGCTGGCGCTGGGTCGTGCGCAGCTCGCCGACCAGGCGCTCGAGCTCGGCGTGCGCCGCGTACAAGGCCGAGTGCTTGGCGAGCAGCTCGCGCTCGAGGGCGCCGCGCTCGGTGGTGTCGCGCGCCAGGCAGGCGGCGACCTGACCCAGCTCCGGGTGCTCGACGTGGGCGACGGTGAGCGTGACGTACAGCGGATAGCCGTCGTCCTTGGTCAGCGCGACGTCTTCATAGTGGCCGGGGTGCTCGAGGATCGACGAGTCGCGGAGGTCGCCGACCTCGAACGCGAGCACCGAGGTGACCGGCTGACCCACCACGTCGGCGTTGGGCCTACCCAGCAGCTCCTCGAAGCGCTGGTTGGCGGCGATGACGCGGCGGTCGGCGAGGGCGACGACGAACGCGGCCTCGAACCCACAGTCGAACAGCAGGCCGAAGACGGCGTCGGCGACGGGTCGCGAGGCGAGCACGGCTCTCGGTTCGACCGCGCCCGCCACTGTTGGAGTGCTTACGGGATCCCGGCGTCAAGCTCGCCGACGCGACGCCGAGGCGGTGTCGACGCGGCCGTCGATGGAGGAAGTGTAGGCCTCGCGATCGCAAAGACTTGGCCGATCGCGGCGCTTGGCCGGTGACTTGCAACCTCGCCCGGCGTGACCAGCATCTTCGGACCGGTTGACACGCTGTCGAACGCGCTGGCGTTCCACCGCGAGCGCCAGAACGTGCTGGCCGGCAACCTGTCGAACCTCGAGACGCCGGGCTACCGGCCGCTCGACCTCCGCCGCACGATCGAGCCGACCGGCGCGGCGCTGGAGACGACCGACCCGCGCCACCTCGGTGGCAGCCCGGGCGGCATGAACACCGAGGTCTTCGACGACGGCGGCGCCCTGGCGGGCCCCGACGGCAACGCGGTCTCGCTCGAGCGCGAGCAGTCGAAGATCGACGCCAACCGCGTTCGCTACAACACCTCGGCCGAGCTGGTGACGCGCCGCCTGGCGCTCCTGCGCTACGCGGCCGGCGACGGCGTCGGCTGATCGGATCAAGGAGCACGACCATGGACTTCTTCACCGCCATGGAGGTCTCCGCCTCGGGCCTCAGCGCCCAGCGGGTCCGCATGAACGTCTCGGCCTCGAACCTCGCCAACGTCGACACGACGCAGGCGGTGGGCGGCGGGCCGTACAAGAAGAAGAGCGTCGTCGTCGAGTCGGTGCCGTTCGGCCAGCAGATGGGCGTCAACGGCGTGGCGGTCAAGCAGATCGTCAGCGACACGAGCGCGCCGCGCATGGAGTACGACCCCGAGAGCGTCGACGCCGACGCCAACGGCTACGTCGCCTACCCGAACATCAACCCGGTCGAGGAGATGGTCGACATGATCACCGCCTCGCGCGCGTACGAGGCCGGGGTGACCGCGCTGTCGACGTCGGTGTCGATGGCCGAGCGGGCGCTGGGGATCGGCCACTAGTCATGTCGACGATCGCCCCCATCCAGCCGGCCCTCGCGCTGCTCGGCAGCGAGCGCGCGCCGGCCGTCGCCAAGCCGGCCTCCGGGACCGACTTCGGCGACCTGCTGTCGGGTGCGATCGATCAGGCGCGGTCGAAGGAGCAGACGGCGACCGACATGCAGGTCGGCTTCGCCAACGGCGATCCGAACGTGGGCATCCACGAGGTGATGATCGCGAGCGAGGAGGCGAACATCTCGCTCCGCTACGCGACCACGCTGAAGAACAAGCTGCTCGAGGCCTACCGCGAGCTGATGAACACGGCGGTGTAGAGCGATGAGCGACCCCGCCCCCAACGCCTCCTCCTCGGGCGCCGCCGGCGCCAACGGCATCGTCGCGCAGGCGAAGGCCCTGTGGACCAAGCTGCCGGCGCGCGCGCGCACCGCCGCCATCGCGTCGACGGTCGCCATCGTCGGCCTGGTCGGCTACCTGATCCTGAACGGCGGCGGCGGGTCGTGGAAGAACGTCACCGACGGGCTGAGCGCGAACGACGCGATCGCCCTCATCGGCGACCTCGACAAGAAGGGCATTCCGCACCGGCTCGAGCACGGCAAGGACGTGCTCGTGCCCGCCGGCAAGCTCGACGAGGCGCGGCTCATCGCGTCGGCGAACGGGTTGCCGAAGTCGCGCAAGGACATCACCGACTTCAAGCCCGGCACGCTCGCCGACGAGCGGGAGCGCCGGCTGCAGGAGCAGGGCTTCCTGCAGAACCAGCTCACCAACAACCTCGAGCGCCTCGGTCCGATCGAGAGCGCCGAGGTCACGATCGCGCCCGCGCAGCAGTCGGTGTTCGTCACCGGCGGCTCGCCCGCGACCGCGTCGGTCACCGTCCACCTGCGGCCCGGCGTGACCCTGTCGCCGTCGCAGGTGCGCGGCCTGAAGCAGTTCATCGCCAGCGGCGTGCGCGACCTCAAGGTCGAGAACGTCAGCGTGATCGACCAGGACATGAACCCGCTGTCGGGCGACACCCCCGACGAGGCCGACCAGGAGCACAGCGAGGAGCAGGACGTCGTCGCCAAGGTGCTGAAGGTCATCGAGCCGGTGGTCGGACCCGGCAAGGTGCGCGTGACGGCGCACATCGAGTACGACCGCCGGACGATCACGAAGACCGAGCAGGCGGTGGTGCCGGGCGCGGTGCTGAGCACCCAGACCCAGACGAGCGCGCCGGTCCCGCCGGCGACGATCACGAGCGGCGTCGCGGGCACGACCGGCAACCTGCCGGGCGCGCCGGCTCCGACGACGACGCCGGTGCCCGGCGCCGCCGGCCCGTCGAGCCAGACGATCAACAACGAGAACACGCACATCACCACCCAGACCGAGGACCCGGCCAACCGGGTCGCGCGGACGAGCGTGGTCGTGCTGCTCGACCAGGGCGTCGACGAGAACGGCGACGCCGTCGCGCGCACGCCGGACGAGCTGACCAAGCTGACGAAGATGGCGCACGACGCCGCCGGCCTCCACGACGACCGCGGCGACCAGCTCACCGTCGAGTCGATGGCGTTCGCGCCGGCCGAGGCGCCGCCGGTCGTGAAGCCGACCGTCAAGAAGCCGTCGGTGCCGATGCCGTTCCTGATCGGCGGCGGCGCCGTCGCGCTGGTCGCGCTCGCGCTGCTGCTCCGCCGCAAGAAGAAGCAGCCCGCCGAGGAGGAGCCGCGCATCGCCCTGCCGGCGCCGGTCGCCGAGCTCGAGCGCGCGCTCACCGCGTCGCGCCCCGGTGAGGCCCCCGCCCTCGGCGACGCCGGCGCCGCGCCGGCCCTGCCGTCCGGCCGCTCCCTCGAGGAGCGGGTGGTCGGCGCCGTCAAGAACGACCTCCACCGCGCGTCGCGCGTGCTCGCCGCCTGGCTCGCCGAGCCGGACCCCGGCGCGCAGGCCGCCGCCACCCACCACGCCAAGACGACCCCCGCCGCCGCCAACGCCAAGGGTGCCCGCGCATGACCATCACCACCCGCCTCGGCGCGCCGATCGGTCCGCGCCACAAGGCCGCCATCGCCGTGCTCGCCCTCGACGAGGAGGTCGCCGGCCAGCTCCTGGCCCAGCTCGATGACCGCGAGCTGAAGGCGCTGTCGGCCGCCGTCGACGAGCTCGATGTCGTCCCCGCCGAGGCGCTGATCGGCGTGCTCGAGGACCTCGAGAAGGCGATGAACGGCCCGGTGTCGGTGTCGCGCACCGGCGGCGCCGCCTACGTGCGCCGGCTGGCCGCCAGCTCGCTCGGCGAGGACCGCGCGCGCAAGCTGTTCGCGCCGCCGGCCGAGCCGGAGCTCGAGCCGATCCAGCAGCTCCGCTCGGCGCGCACGCAGGCGCTGGCCGACCTGCTCGCCGAGGAGCACCCGCAGATCGCCGCGGTCGTGCTCACCCAGCTCCCCGCCCGCACCGCCGCCAAGATCCTGCAGTCGCTGCCGGCGGAGATCGCCGCCGATCTCACCGGCCGGCTCGCCGATCTCGAGGAGGTCCCCGACCGCGCGGTGCTCGAGGCGTCCGACTCGCTCGTGCGCGCGCTCGCCGCCACCGGCGGCCTGCAGTCGTCCGACCAGCGGTCGGAGTTCGACGGCCTCGCCTTCGCGGCGGCGCTCGTCAACGAGATGACCACCGACGAGGGCGACGCGCTGCTCGCGCGGGTCGGCGAGCGCGACGCCGCGATCGCCTCCCGGGTCCGCGAGGCGATGTTCACCTTCGACGACCTCCTGCGCATCGACCAGCGGAGCCTCGGGCCGCTGCTCCGCGCGGTCCAGGGCGAGTCGATGGTCATCGCGCTGCAGACCGCGTCCGAGGAGCTGCGCGACCACTTCTTCGGCGCGCTGTCGCAGCGCGCGGCCCAGACCATGCGCGAGGACCTCGAGGCGAGCCCGCCCAAGCGGGTGGCCGAGGTCGAGGCGGCGCAGCGGGAGATCGTCGAGGCCGCGATGCGCCTGGCCGCCGAGGGTCAGCTCCAGCTCCCGCCGCGCGGCGGAGAGGGCTGACCGGTGACCGGGACGCGACCGCCGCTCCAGGGCTGGCTGTCGTCGGTGGCGTCGTCGGCAGCGGCGGCTCCC
>DASZXE010000909.1:0-7937 GCA_035546475.1 Kofleriaceae bacterium | reverse complement strand
CACCGTCGCCGCCGCCACCGCAGTCGTCGGGGTCACCGTCGTCGGGGCCGCCTCCCTCGCCGCCGCCGCCGGGGCCGCCGCCAGGCTTGCCGCCGTCGGGGCCGCCGTCGGGGCCACCGCCGTCAGGCTTGCCGCCGGCGTCGGTGCGCGGGCGAGCCGACGCGCGGGCGCGGATGCTCGCGGTCGCGCTGTTCCTGCTGGCCGGGCTGGTCGTCGACGGCGTGCTGTCGTCGAGCTGGATGACCGGCAGCGGCGTGCGCGGCAACGTGCACGTCGGCCTGCGCGGCGTCGAGATGTGCCGCGAGCTCTGCCGCACGCTGTCGTGGAGCGACACCGGCCGCTTCTTCGAGCTGCCGAGCTGGGACGTCGTCGTCTTCGCGTGGACCGGCTTTGCGGGCGGCCTCGCGCTCGCCGCGCTCGCGGTCGCGCTCGGCTGGTTCACGTACGAGGGCCGCCGCTTCCCGGTGCCCCCGCCGGTCCTCTACGGCGTGGCCGGCGTCGCGCTGCACGGCATGGTCGCGTTCTCCGTCGTCGTCTTCAACCGCTTCCACAACCACGCCGACGTCGGCTACTCCAGCTTCTTCGCCATCCTCGGCACCGCCGGCATCGGCGTCGTCGTCTGGCTGCTCGCCCACCCGCCGCGGCGGTGATCACAGCGTCTTCAGGTACTCGACGACGGCGGCCGCGTCGGCGGGGCCGAGGTCGGACAGGAACGGGTGGCCGCCGACGCCGAGGCCGGGGCGGGTGCCGTCGTGCGTGTAGACGCCGGGGCCGGTGGCGCCGGCGGCCGCCGCCGCGATGCCGACGTGGACGAGGTCGTACGGCGCGGCGAGGTCGATCGTGTAGCGCGCCGGTCGCTGCGCCGGCGGCGTCGCCAGCATCGCGAGGCTCGCCCACTGGCCCGCGTGGCCGTACGGCGCGTGCAGCCAGACGCTGGTCAGGATCGGCGGCACGTAGCCGCCGGTGCGGCGCGTGCGCAGCGTGCCGGGCGGCAGGTCGGGCGCGAGCCGCGGATCGGCCGCCGCCGCCACGAAGTCGTCGCTGACCGCGAGCGCGCGCGCCGGATCGGTGCCGACGTCGGCGAGCGCGACGACGTCCTCGCGGTAGCGGCGCACGCGGCCGTCGGCGGCGTAGAGGCCGTGGCACGGCGCGCAGTCGTCGTCGAACAGCGCGTGTCCGCGCGCCGCCGCCGCGCGATCGATCGGCCCGGGGAACGGCGCGCTGCGGTCGGGCTGGCGCAGGTACGCGCCGAGGCTCGCGCCCTCGAGCGGATGGCGGACGAACCACGACGGCCGCGCGCCGGCCGCGAGGTCGGCCTCGACGACGAGCACGTCCATCGGCCCCTCGCCGGCGCCGTCGAACGACAAGGTCGTCCGCGCCGCGAAGCCGACGACGTCCGGGATCTTCGCCCAGCCGACGTCGGGGCCGGTGGTCACCGTGCGGCCGAGCCGCGCGCCGAGCGCCAGCGCGAAGCTCTCGATCGTCGCGACGCGGCCGGGCGGCCCGCCGGCGACGCAGTCGAGGAACGCCGCGCGGTCGCGCGCCCGCAGCTTCAGGCCGTCGACGGTGGCCTGCACGAGCGGCTGGCGCCAGTCGTACGGCCACGCGACGCCGTGCGCGGCGGCCTGCCGCTCGGCCTCCGCCGCGAGCGCGCCGACGTCGAAGCCGGGCAGCCGCGTCACCTGCGCGAACGCCGCGTCGTACGCGTGGATGCGCAGCCGCGGGTTGCCGGCGCCGATGATCATCGCGGCGCCGCCGGACCAGTGCACCTCGCGGCTGTGGCAGAGCGCGCAGCTGTGCACGACGAACGGCACGCCGGTGATCGGGTCGTCGGTCAGGTGCAGGCCGACCGGCAGGCCCTCGCGCGCGTCGCGGTCGTCGCTCGCCGGGTCGGGCGCGCGGGCGATCATGCCGAACCGGTCCGCCATCGCCTGCAGGTCGCCGCCCAGCACCTGCGGGTACGCCTTCACGAGCGCGAGGTAGACCGGGTACGGCACGCCGACCCGGTACGGATCGCCGAGGCCGGTGCGCGCGAACAGCGCCGCGCCCGCGTCCCACGACACGTGGTCGATCGCGTACTCGTCGGGGTCGGACATCGGCCCGTCGTCGCCGCCCACCGCCGGCGCCGCGGCCGGGGCCGGCTTCGAAGGTGCCGCCGGCGCCGCCGCGCGCCCGGAGCACGCCAGCGCGCCTGCCGCGATCGTCGCGAGCGCGGCCAGCGGCGCCATCGCCGGCTGCGGCGCCATCGCCGACCTCGGCGCCATCGCCGCCCTCGGGGCTCGTCGGGCAACCGTCACGCCGCGAGCCTACCGCGCCGCCGCGCCGGCGGGCTCGTCGAGGAAGTCGAGGACCGGCGGCAGGAACCGGTCCGGCGCGTCGACGTGCGCGACGTGCGACGCCTCGGCGAGCCGCACGAGCCGCGCGCCGGGGAGCCTCGTCTCCGCGAACCGGTGCGGCACCCGCGGCGCCTCCGGCAGCTCCTCGAACCGCCCGCGCCGGAACGGCACCACGTCGCTCACCGGCCGATGGTACGGGTCAGCGGACCGCGCGCGCCACCGGCACCGGGCTCTCGGCCTGCACCGGCACGAAGGCGCGGTGGAGGTGCGCGCCGATCGCCGCCAGGCAGCCACCGATCGGCGCGATCAGGAACGCGCCGTAGAGGCCGCTCGCCACCAGCACCTCGTCGGCGCGGGCGACGCTGATGCCGGCCCCGACCACCATGCCGAGGAAGCCGAGCAGCAGCCAGCCGAGGAAGACGTGGCGCGCCGACAGCTCGTCGTCGACCGCGACCGCCACCGCGCCGCCGGCGATCGGGGCGCCGACCATCGCGTAGAAGTAGAAGAGCGCGACCGCGTCGTCGCCGAGGTGGCGGAGCGCGAGGCCCATCACCAGCAGCGCGATGAACGCCGCGATCGAGATGGCGCCGGCGACCAGCGACCGCCAGACCCACGCCCACGACGCCGGCGGGCGGAGCCGCGCGCCGGCGAGCGAGCCGGCGGCCGCCACCGCGGCGCCTTCGAGCGAGCGCAGCGCCTCCGCCGCGGAGAGCGCGTCCGGCGTGCGGAGCTCGGCGATGACGAAGGCGCTCAGCACGGCGAGCGGCGCCATCGCACCGGCGACGGCGGCGGTCACGACCGCGGCACGGCGGTGCGCCAGCGAGAGGACGAGCGAGGCGATCGCGCAGCCGGCGAGGCTCGCCACCGGCACGACCTCGCCGGGGTCGTGAAGGAGGAAGACCAGCGGCACCGCCAGGCACGCGACGCCGCCGAGGATCGCCAGCAGCGCCGCGAGCGTGTCCCGGAAGGTTCGCGCCTGGTCGCGCACGCCTCGACCCTACCGCACCGCCCGCCGGCGCGCCGGTCATTCTCCGCGCCCGCCGGCACCCGCCGAAAACGAGGACGCCCGCCGGCGAGGCGGGCGTCGGGCGGGCGTCGGCGGCAGCCGCGGAGGCGGGCTACTCGAGGCCGGCGGAGACGGCGAGGTAGCCGTCGTGGCCGCCGACCTGGACGCCGACCGGGCGGATGCCCTCGATGGCCGGCAGCGGGATGGCGCCCAGGATCGGCGCGAAGCCGTCGAGCTGGAGCTGCACCATCGCCGGCATCAGGTGCGCGAGGCTGTCGCGATCGAGGCCCGTCGAGTCGTCGATCACGTCCGTCGTGATCGTCGGCAGGCCGAGGCTCAGCTTCACGACCGTCGGGTCGAACGCCGCCGGCTCCGCCGACAGCGCGACCTCGACGTTGAGCGCCAGCGTCGTGATCGGCGTGCCGTGGCTCGTCAGCGTGGCGATGAGGTCGCCGGCCGTCAGGTGGAGCGCGCCGTCCGAGCCGGTCGACACCACCGGGGGCACCGTCGCGTGGATGCTCACACCGTCGGCCAGGCCGAGGTCCTTCGAGATCGTCTGGTCCATCGCGCCCGCGCCCCAGAAGCCGGCGAGCACCTGGTTGATCGCGTCGTCGGCGACCGCCAGCTCGAGGCCGGCGTTGGTCCGCGCCGGCGGCACCTGGTTGTCGGTGTAGACGAAGCTCGTCGAGCCGGGCGCCGAGCCGACGATCATCGCGGTGTCGAGCTGGATGTCGGCGCCGCGGGTGTCGAAGTGGACCGCCACCGGCGAGACGGTGATGCCGAGGTCCTTGCCGAGGAGGGTGACGTGCTGCTCGCCGACCTTCACGCCCTCGATCGCCTGCTCCACCATCGGGCCGACCATCTTCTCGGTCGCCGACGCCATGATGTTGCCGATCTCCTGGTCGAGATCGAGCAGGTCGAGCACCGCGCCCGGCAGGCCGCTGGCGTCGAGGTCGAAGCCGGTGAGCGTGATGTCCGGGTTCTGCAGCGCGACGTGGACGCGGCCGGCGCTGACCGTGATGGCGAGCTGACCCTTGATGCGCACCTGCGTCGCGCGGATCGTGATGTCGGTGTCGGCGTCGATGCAGGCGGCGGCGTAGCGGGCGTGCAGCGGCGCGTAGACGCCGTCGAGCGACACGTCCATCGCGAGGCCGCTCGCGTTCGGCGTGAACTGGATGTTGGCGTCGCGCACGTCGAGGCCCTGCTTCACGCTGACCTTGCCGTAGAGGCAGTCCTCCTGGCCGTTCGACAGGCCCTTCGCGACGACCGGGTTGAACGGCATCATGAGCGCGCTCAGGTCGGCCGCGGCGACCTTGTCGCCGGCGACCGCGCCGAGCTTGGTGAAGGCCTCCTTGGAGAGGCCGGCCGACAGCGCGTTCTCGACCGCGCTGTGGAGCGGCTGCATGTCGCCGGTGACGACGGCGCGGGTGTCGGTCTCGACGCCGCCGTCGGTCGCGGTGGCGACCGTCTTGATGAGGTTGGCGCCGGCGTGCAGCGGGACCTGCGCGGTGAAGCTGCCGTCGACGTCGACTGCCGCGGTCACGCCGTTGACCTCGACCTTGGCGATCGCGACCTCGGTCTCCGGGTTGGGCGCCACGGTGCCGGTCACCTGGACGGTCGTCAGGCCCTCCTGCATGGTGCCGCGGCTCGGCGAGGTGACCTGCAGCTCGGGCGGCAGCTTCGGGGTCGGGCGGTCGTCGGTGCACGCCGACGCGAGGAGCGCGAGACCTGCGAGGCTGGTGGCGAGGGCGGCGAATCGCATGGCCGGACCTACAGCAAGATCGCGGCCAGCCGGCGAACCTGGGTTCGCGGGGATCGCGCGAGAGGCGGTCCGAGGCTTCTCGCGCGCTTACGATGGTGTCAGCCACCTCGATCGCGGCCGGTCGTGGGCAATGACGCGCTGCGGGGAGACTCCAGGCGCCGACCACTCGAGTAGCCACCGACCGCTGTCCCCGCCACCTCCGTGCCGGGTCCTGCCGCCGCGGGCCCGGGACGATAGCGCGTCCGCGCGGCGCCGTGGCCCCGGCCGCCACCCGCCCCGGGAGCGCTCCCGGCCGATTCTGGCGGCGACCTGTCTGGCCGCCCCCCGATCCCCCTGGAATCATCGAGGCCGTGACGGTCAAGAACTACGTGCTCGACACCAACGTCCTCCTCCACGACTCGCGCGCGATCTTCTCGTTCGCCGACAACAACGTGATCATCCCGATCTACGTGATCGAGGAGATCGACACATTCAAGAAGGACCAGACCGAGCTCGGCCGCAACGCCCGCCAGGTGGCGCGGCTCCTCGACGAGCACCGGCGCGAGGGCGGCCTCTCGCACCCGCAGCCGCTCGGCAACGGCGGCACCGTGCGCGTCGCGCTCGCCAAGAGCCCGCCGAAGAACCCCAGCTACGACTCGCGGTCGATGGACCAGCGCATCCTCGAGATCGCCACCGAGGTGCGCGAGGCGAACCCGGGCGTCCCGACGATCCTCGTCACCAAGGACGTCAACATGCGCATCCGCGGCGATGCGCTGGGGCTCGACACCGTCGACTACGAGCCGGAGCGGATCTCGATCGAGGAGCTGTACCCGGGCCACCGCGAGGTCGCCGTCGAGCCGAACGTGATCGACGACCTCTACAACAACGGCGGCGTCGAGCCGCCCGAGGTCGAGGGCGGCCTGCACGCCAACGAGTACGTGCTCCTGCGCCACGACGCGAGCGGCAAGAGCGCGCTCGGCCGCTTCGACAAGATCGCCGGCAAGGTGGTGCCGGTGAAGAAGCTGCGCGACGGCGTCTGGGGCATCCGGCCGCGCAACAAGGAGCAGCACTACGCGCTCGACCTCCTGCTCAACGACGACATCAAGCTGGTGACGCTCGTCGGCAAGGCGGGCACCGGCAAGACGCTGGTCGCGCTGGCGGCCGGCCTGCAGAAGGTGACCGACGAGGACGTCTACCAGAAGCTGCTGGTGAGCCGGCCGATCTTCCCGCTCGGCCGCGACATCGGCTACCTGCCGGGCGACATCGAGGAGAAGCTCAACCCGTGGATGCAGCCGATCTACGACAACCTGGAGCTGCTCCTCGGGCTGAACCGCAGCGACAAGAAGGAGGGGCGCAGCTACGCCGAGCTGGTCGACCTCGGCTTCGTGCAGGTCGAGCCGCTGACGTACATCCGCGGGCGGTCGCTGCCGAACGTCTACATGATCGTCGACGAGGCGCAGAACCTGACGCCGCACGAGGTGAAGACGATCATCACGCGCGCGGGCGAGGGGACGAAGATCATCCTGACCGGCGACCCGTACCAGATCGATCACCCGTACCTCGACTCGTCGAACAACGGGCTGACGACGGTGGCGGAGCGGTTCAAGAACGAGGCGATCGCGGGGCACTGCACGCTGGCCAAGGGCGAGCGCAGCCAGCTCGCGGAGCTGGCGACCCAGGTGCTGTGACCGGCGGCGCGGCGCGGCCGCCGGCGTCCGGACGGCGGACAGCCTGGCGGGCGGCGGGTCTGTCCGGACGGCGGACGGCGTGGCCCGCGGCAAGGCTGTCCGGGAAGTGGACGGCGTGGCCCGCGGCGGAGCTGGCCGGAACCGGGACAGCGGGGTGGCGACGATGATGTCCGGAAGGCGGACGGCGTGGGGGCGCGGCCTGGTTGTCCGGAAGGCGGACGGGTGCGCGTCCGGCGGAGCTGTCCGGAACCCGGACAGCGGGGTGGCGACGATGATGTCCGGACTTCGGATAGGTGCGCGCCCGGCGGAGCTGTCCGGAACCCGGACAGCGTCGCGGGTCGCAGCCCGGCTGCCGGTGGTGACCTTGCCGGCGCTGGCCGTGGTGGCGGCGCTGGCAGCGTGCCGGGGCGCGGCCGCCGACGAGCCGGACGTCACCGTGCGGGTGGCGAGCGAGCTGACGGTGGCGCAGGGCGAGGCGGCGGCCCTGTCGGTGACGGTGGCGCCGGCGGCGGGCCGCACCGTCTCCGCCGACGGGCCGCTGCGGCTGTCGGTCGACGCCGACGACGGCGTGGCGCTCGCGCGGCGCCGCTACGGGCGCAAGGACGCGGCGGATCCGGCCGCCGACGCGCCCCGCTTCGACGTGCGCCTGCGCGGCAAGACCGCCGGCGACCACGCGCTCGCGCTGGAGGTGCGCCTCTGGCTGTGCGGCGCGAAGCTGTGCCGCCCCGTGCGGCTGACCCGCACGGTGACCGTGCACGTCACCGCGCCGCCCGCCGACGCCGGCCCCGACGCGCCGCCCGTCGACGCCGGCGTCCCTCCTCCCGACGCCGGCCGGCGCCGCCGCCCGCGCTGACCGCGCGCCCGCCGCGTCAGGCGAAGACGTCGGCGACCGACAGCCCCGACGCGGCCACCAGGGAAGATCGACGTGCGCGCCGACGACGATGACGTTGCCGGTGTCGCTGCCGGGGATCAGCGCGAAGACGTTGTCGCTGTCGCCGACCGCGGGCACCGGCTGGCGGTGCGGCGTCAGGCCGGCGGCGGCGAGCGCGCGCTCGACGTGGCGGCTCGCCGCCTGCTCGCCGGAGCTGCCGGCCTCGCGTCCCGCCAGCGCCGGATCGGCGAGCACCGCGACGTCCGCCATCAAGGCCGGCGCCGACAGCGGCCCG
>DASZXE010000908.1:0-3308 GCA_035546475.1 Kofleriaceae bacterium | reverse complement strand
GAGCGCGGCGGCGAGGCCGACGGCGCCGACGGCGCCGAGCCGGAGCCGCGGAGGAACCAAGGAAGCCAGGCGGGGCGGTGTCGTCATGGATCGCTCGGACGCATCGGTCCGAGGATCGATCTCTGTAAGGTCGAACCAGCTCGCGCGTTGACGTCTCCTCGATCGGCCGCGGGCAGGATGCTCGAGGCAGAGCTCGACACGCGAGCGTCTGGCCCGAGCCGCGCTCGGCGCCTCGGCTCACGCGCGGGCGGCGAGGGCGCGGGCGCGCGCGAGCACCGGCAGGAGCCCGTCGGTGAGCGGCAGCGTGGCGAGCTCGGCGTCGTCGACGAAGCGGGCGGCGCGGACGTCGTCGCCGGCCGTCGGCACGGCGTCGGTGCGCAGCGTGGCGAGGTGATCGTGGATGACGTAGTGGTAGGCGCCGTCGGCGGTCGGCGTGATGCGCTCGACGACCTCGACCAGCGGGCCGACGTCGACGGCGAGGCCGGTCTCCTCGCGCACCTCGCGGGCGATGCCGTCGGCGATCGACTCGCCGAGCTCGAGGCGGCCGCCGGGCACCGTCCACAGCCCGACGCCGGGCGGGCGGCCGCGCTCGACGAGGAGCACGCGACCGCGGCCGTCGAAGACGATCGCCGCGACCGCGACGACCGGCTGCGCCGACGGCCCGCGGCTCACCGGCGCGCCTTCGCGGGCGCGACCGCCTGCTTCACGGCCTTCGCGAGCTGCTTCACCGCCTTCGCGACCTGCTTCACCGCGCGGCCCTGCTGCTTCGTGGCGGCGGCGGCCTTCGCGCGAGGCGCGGCGGCAGGCTGCTTGCCCGGCCTGCCCGGCTTCGCAGGCTTCTCTCGCTGCCGGGCCTTCGCCACCGCGTCGCCGCGCGCCGGCAGATCCGCCGACGGACACAGCGGCGCCAGCGCGCAGTGCCCGCAGTCCGGCGCCCGCGCGTGGCAGACCCGCCGCCCGTGCCAGATCAGCCGGTGCGCGAAGCTCGTCCACTGATCCTGCGGCAGCACCGCCATCAGGTCGCGCTCGATCTTCACCGGGTCCGTCTCGCGCGTGAGCCCGAGCCGCGCCGACAGCCGGGTGACGTGGGTGTCGACGACCACGCCGGCGTCGATGCCGTGCGCGCTGCCGAGGATGACGTTGGCGGTCTTGCGCGCGACGCCCGGCAGCGCGGTCAGCTCCTCCATCGTGCGCGGCACCTCGCCGCCGTGCCGCTCGACCAGCGCCTGCGCCATCGCCCGGAGGTTCTTCGCCTTCTGCCGGAAGAAGCCCGACTTGTGGACGAGCCGCTCGAGCTCCTCCGGCTCGGCGGCCGCGAGTGAGGCGGCGTCGGGATAGCGTGCGAACAGCGCCGGCGAGATCGTGTTGATCATCTTGTCGGTCGACTGCGCCGCGAGGATCGTCGCGCACAGCAGCTCGAACGCGTTGCGGTGGTCGAGCTCGACGACCGCGTCGGGCCAGGTCGCAGCGAGACGCTCGATCATCGCCGCCACCCGCGCGGGCTCGCCGGTGCCAGGCTTGCGGCCGGGCCGGGCCGGACGGGACGTGGTATTCCGGACGCGCTCGCTCATGGCGCCGAACGTAGCATCCCGGATCGGTCTCTTCGTCCCGGCCCTCGTGGCGGCGGTCGTGTCGTCGTCGGTGGTCTGCGCCTGCGGGGCCAGCAAGAAGGAGGTCGCGGAGGCGCGCGCGTCGGTCTACGACGCCGACTTCGCGATCGTCTACAGCGCCGCCGTGGCCGCGGTGCGCGAGCTCTACCCGGACTACCGTGACGATCCCGCGGCCGGCCGGGTGTCGACCTCGTGGCACACGGTCAAGTACTCCGACCCCGGCGCCGACGATCCGAAGTCGACGCAGATCGCCGATCAGGCGCAGGGCATCCAGCCGGATCCGTCGCAGTCGGGCGGCAGCACCACCAGCGCCGGCTCGTACGGCGTCGATCCCAACTACGTCCACCAGCTCAACTTCATCCGCTTCGACGTGCTCGTCACCGGCGGGCGGCCGTGGCGCGTGAAGGTGAAGGGCGCCGCGTCGCGGCTGGAGCCGGGCAACGCGCTGCCGACCGAGCTGCACGGCGCCGACGAACCGCACTGGCTGGCCGGCCGCACCGACGAGCTGATCGTCGCGATCCACCGGCGGCTCAAGCGCTACGCGATCAAGGCGCCGGTCGAGGTCGAGGCGGTCAAGGTCGACGCGCCGCCGCCGGCGACGGTGAAGGGCGACATCCCCGACGGCGCGCGGACGACGGCGATCGCGGTGGTGACGGCGATCCGCGTGCGCGACAGCGACGCGCTGCGCGACCAGCTCGCCGACGACGTCCAGTGGAGCCTCGGCGCGCCGCCCGGCATCGACGGCGCGATGGCGATGTGGCAGGCGGATCCGAGCGCGCTCGGCGCGATCGCGAAGGCGATCGAGGCGGGCTGCGGCAAGGACGGCGACGAGGTCCAGTGCCCGGCGATGCCGGCGCCGAACACGTGGCGCGTGCGGCTCGGCCAGCGGCACGGCGGCTGGCGGCTGACCGCGTTCATCGCGGCGCCGTAGCGCCTCGCCCCGGCGGTCACGCCATCAAGGCGGCGTGTCGCGCAGCCGGTAGCCGACGCCCGCCTCCGTCACCAGCCACGCGGGCCGCGCCGCGTCCGCCTCGATCTTGCGGCGCAACGACGCCATGTGCACGCGGAGGTAGTGGACGTGCTCGACGGCGTTCGGGCCCCAGATCTCGCGCAGCAGGTGGCGGTGGGTGAGCACCTTGCCCGGGTTGCGCGCGAGCATCGCCAGCAGCTTGAACTCGATCGGCGTCAGGTGGACCTGGTTGCCGCCGACCGTGACCTCGTGGCGATCCTCGTCGAGGCGGATCGGCCCGACCTCGACGATCGGGCTGCCGGCGGCGCCGCCCGCCCGCACGTGGCGCAGCGCGACCCGGATGCGCGCGAACAGCTCGCGCACGCCGAACGGCTTGGTCAGGTAGTCGTCGGCGCCGGCGTCGAGCGCGGCGACCTTGTCGTCCTCGCGGCCGCGCGCCGACAGCACGATGATCGGCACCGACGTCCACTCGCGCAGGCGGCGGACGAGGTCGAGGCCGTCGCCGTCGGGGAGGACGAGATCGAGCAGCACGAGGTCGGGCGGATCCTGGGCGGCGGCCCGTCCGCCCTCGCCGAGCGTCGTCGCCTCGGTGACGCGCAGGTCGTGGCCGGTCAGGGTCGCGCGCAGGAAGCGCCGCATCTGATCGTCGTCCTCGATGACGAGCACGCGCGTCACGGCTGCGCCTCCGCGCCGGTGTGGGCGCCGCCCGGCCCGGCGTCGACCGCCGC
>DASZXE010000907.1:0-2941 GCA_035546475.1 Kofleriaceae bacterium | reverse complement strand
GGCCGGGTCGTGCGGCGACGACCTGGTGCCCGGCCCGCCGGTGGCGGCGCCGACCAGCGGCACGCGGCTGGTGGCGCTCTGGTACGGCTACGACGGCGGCGCGCGCCAGCTCCGCCACGATCAGGTCTTCGATCTCGTCGAGCGGGCGCCGTGCCGGCCGCTGCGCTGGGCGGACGGCGTGCTGCGCTGCTCGCCGATCGCCGACGAGGCGGTCTTCACCGACGCCGCCTGCTCGCGCGCCGTCGGCCGCGCGCACTCGGACGCGAAGCCGACCCACTTCATCGGCTACGACCGGATCGAGCGCGTGCTCACCCCCGCGCGCCTCTACCGGGCGGGCGACAGGATCGATCCGATCAACGTGCTGTACGAGCGACGCGACGGCGTCTGCACCGGCCCGTTCACCGCCGCCGGCGGCATCGTCCACTACGCGCTGACCGCGCAGGTCGACGTGACGACGCTGCCGGCGATCACCGACGCCGTCGACAGCGCCGGCGACGACGGCGCGCGCCTCGGCCTCGAGCGCTGGCAGAGCGCCGACGGGCTGTCGTTGCCGGCGTCGCTCTACGACCGCGAGCTGCAGACCGCGTGCGATCCGGTCGTCGACGGGGACGGCGTCACCCGCTGCCACCCGCACGCGCCGCTGCACACCAACCGCTACAGCGACGCGGCGTGCACGAAGCCGGTGTACCTCGCGGCCGCGCCGCCCGCCGACGGCGTCCTCGAGCTGACCGACGCCGGCGGCTGCCAGGCGGCGTACCGGATCGGCGACGAGCTGACCGGGCCGGTCTTCTCCCTCGAGCCCGGCGGCTGCTTCGCCGGCACGACCAACGGCGAGCGGGTGTTCGACGCGTCGACGCCGGCCGAGCTCGCCGTGCTCGACCGCACCGTCGAGGACGAGCCACGGCGCCGCCTGCAGCGCATCGTGCTGTCCGCCGGCGGGCTGCGGGTCGCCGACGACCGCATGTTCGACAGCGCCTCCGGCGTCGACTGCCGGCCCACCGATGTCGACGGCGTCACCCGCTGCCTGCCCGAGACGGTGGCGGCGACCAGCACCGAGCTGTTCGGCGCCGAGAGCTGCGCGGCGGCGGTGCCGGTCGCGCTCCTGCCGCAACCGACCTGCCGGCCGGCGCGGTTCGCGCACGCGCCGGGCGCGCCGACCGCCGCGCTGCAGCTCATCGGCGATCCGCGGGCGGCGGGGCTCTACTTCCTGCTGGGCACCTGCCGGCCGTTCGCGGCGCCGGCCGGGCAGGCGGTCTACGACCTCGGGCCGGCCGTCGCGCCGACGCTGTTCGTGCGCGCCGTGCAGTTCGGAGCTCGGTGACGGTGCGCGGCCGGAGGTTCGCGGCGGCGGCGCTGGTGGTGGCCGGCTGCTCGGGGCCGACGGTGACGATCGCCAGCCTCGATCCGCCGTTCGGCCCGCTCGGCGGCGGCAGCGCGACGACGATCCACGGCGACGGCTTCGACGCGGCCGCGCACGCGCCCGAGGTCCTGATCGGCGGCCGCGCGGCGCCGGTGGTGATCGTGCAGGGCCACGACCGGCTCACCGTGCTCACGCCGCCGGCGGCCGCGGCCGGCGACGTCGACGTCGAGGTCGTGATGGACGATCGGGTCGCGCGCATCGAGCGCGGCTTCCGCTACAGCGCGGCGCCGGTGATCACCGGCGTCACCCCGGGCGTCGTCCACCTCGAGGTCGGCAACGAGACGGTGACCGTCACCGGCCACGGCTTCCTCGACGAGGGCGCCGGGCCGCCGACCCTGCTCGTCGACGGCCTCGGCGTCGACGCCACCGTCGAGCGCGACGACCGGCTGACGTTCGTCGCGCCGATCGAGTGGCCGCTGCGCGAGCCGCAGCTCGACCTCATCAACACGCGCGGCGAGGCGATCGCGGCGCACGGCTTCCGCTGGTTGCCCGAGCGCCCCGGCCTCCTGGTCTTCACCTTCGACGGCACCCGGTTCGCCGTCTACATCGACCCGGTGAGCGGGCGGACGATGGACCTGCCGTTCTTCACGGCCGAGCCGCCGGCGCTCGCCGCGGCTGTCCGGGAACCGGACGGAACCTACGTCGGCCTCGACTTCGGCTCGCAGCTCGGCGTCGTCGACGTCAGCGACCAGCAGCTCCTGGTGCCGGTGCAGGCGGCTCGCCGGCTGACGTCGATCGCGGGCGCCGGCGGCGACCCCGTCGCCTACGACGAGGACCACGGTCAGCTCGGCCGGGTCGACGTGACGACCGGCGCGTTCACCTTGCTGCCGTCGTGGCCGGCCGCCCCCGGCGCCTGCGCGCTCGCGTTCGTCGGCGAGCGGCTCCACGCGTGCTGCTCCGACTTCGACACGGGCGCGGTCACGATCCGCGAGGTCGATCCGTCGACCGGCGCGGCCGGCCTGCCTGTGGCGGTGGCCGCGGAGCTCGGCCCGATCCGGACGATGACGTCGCTCGGCGGCACGCTGTACGCGATCGACGGCAAGAGCCAGCTCGTCACGATCGATCCGGCGACCGGCGCGTCGGCGATCGTGCCGGTCGGCCAGCTCTTCGCCGAGGCGATGACGACGTACGAGTGACGCGGCCGCGGGCCAGCGTCAGAAGCGGCCGGTCCAGGCGACGACGCCGCCGCCGGGCCGCGGGGCGAGCGCGACGTCGACGTCGGCGGCGCGGCGCGGGTGGTGCCAGAGCCGGTAGACGCCGGCGGCGGTCAGCGCGACGCCGGCGCCGGCCAGGATGCCGGCGGCGAGCCGGCGGTCGTGGCCGCGCTCGACGAGGTCGCGGTAGGCGTCGTAGGTGGCGGCGTGGCCGGCGTCGTCGACGTCGGCGAGGGCGAGGCCGTAGAGCACCGCCGCGCCGGCGCCGAGCGCGACGCCGCCGACGATCCTCGCCGCCTGGCCGCCGGCCCGCGCCTGGGCGAAGGTCGCGCCGACCAGAGCGGCGGTGAAGGGCGCCAGCAGCGAG
>DASZXE010000906.1:0-2379 GCA_035546475.1 Kofleriaceae bacterium | reverse complement strand
CGCGCGGCAGCCCGACCCGCACCTCGTCGGGCAGCGGTGGCGGCGCCGCCGTGCACTGCAGGTTGAGCAGCTCGCGCGGCGACTCCGACTGGAACGGCGCCCGCCCGGCCAGCGCCTCGTAGAGCACCAGCCCGAGGCTGTACAGGTCCGAGCGATGATCGATCGGCGCCGCGTCGATCTGCTCCGGGCTCATGTACTGCAGCGTCCCGACCGACTGCGTCGTGCCCCGCCGGATCGCCTGCAGCACCTTGCCGATGCCGAAGTCCATGACCTTCACGCGCCCGCCCGCGACGATCATCAGGTTCTCCGGCTTCAGGTCGCGGTGGACGATCGGCGGCTCCTGCCCGTGCGCCGCCGTCAGCGCCGCCGCGACCTCGGCCGCGATCGCGACCGCCTCCGTCCACGCCAGCCGCCCGCGCGCCAGCCGCTCGCGCAGCGTCTCGCCCTCGAGGAACTCGAGCGCCATCACCAGCTCGCCCTCGACCTCGTTGCACGCGAGGCTGCGCACGATGTTCGGATGATCGAGGTGCGCGAGGATCGTCATCTCGTTGAGGAACATCTGGCGGCCCTGCTCCGACCGCCCGAGCTCGGGCCGCAGCACCTTCAACGCCACCCGCCGGTGCGAGAGCCGCTCCTCCGCCTCGTAGACCTTGCCCATCCCACCTTCACCGACAAGACGACGAACGAGGTACTCGCCGATGCGGTCCATCCTCCGTGGAACGCACCGGCGCCGGCCGCGATCTACCCCGGCCCGGACGCGCCCGCGATCCCGGGCGGCGGGGTCTGCAGCGGGTGGAGCTCGACGAGCACCTCGCCCTCGCGCCGCCACGCGAGCCCGGCCTCCCCGCCGAGCCGCACCGCGGCCGCGAACACCTTCGCGCCGTCGAGGTGCGCCGAGCCATCCGGCTCCTCCGCGATCAGCGCGGCGGTCACCGGCACGCTCACGTGTACCTCCTCGACGATCGTCCGCCGCAGGCGCACGGAGATCGACACGGTCGCGGGCGCGTCGTCGTCGGACATGACGCGAACCTCGCACGCCGCGCCGCGTCGCGCCTCCGCTTTCGCTGCCGCCTGTCCGCAAGAGCGCCCACGGGTTGACGGCGATCCGCTGCTTCCCTACCGTGGGTCAACTTCGAGGAGCCCATGGCCGATCAACGCCGGAGCATCGGGGAGAAGGCGGCTCGCCAGCTCTCCAACACGACCAAGACGCCGCCGCAGTGGCGCGGCGCCACGCCTCGCTGGTTGACGCAGATGCTGCCGTGGACGCCGGTCGAGGCCGGCGTCTACCGGCTCAACCAGGCGCTCGACGACGAGTTCGCCGTCAAGTGCACGCCGGAGACCGGCGAGGTGCTGCCGGTCGCGCTCAACGACTACGAGACGCAGCCGCGCGAGTACGTGCTGTCGTCGATCAGCACGACGATCGAGATCGACACCCGCATCTCCGACCTGTTCCGCAGCCCGATGGATCAGGTGAAGGAGCAGCTCACCCTCGCGGTCGAGAAGCTCAAGGAGAAGCAGGAGCACGAGCTGCTCAACAACCGCGGCTACGGGCTGCTCAACAACGTCGATCCCGACATGCGGATCAAGTCGCGGCGCGGCCCGCCGACCCCCGACGATCTCGACGAGCTGATCGCGCTCGTCTGGAAGGAGCCGGCGTTCTTCGTCGGCCACCCGCGGACGATCGCGGCGTTCGGCCGCGAATGTACGCGGCGCGGGGTGCCGCCGCCGACCGTGAACCTGTTCGGCTCGCCGTTTCTCACGTGGCGCGGCCTGCCGCTCGTGCCGTGCGACAAGGTGCCGATCAAGGGCAACAAGAGCGACCTCCTGCTCATGCGCGTCGGCGAGCGCAAGCGCGGCTGCATCGGCCTGTTCCAGCCGGGCATCCCCGGCGAGGTCAGCCCGAGCCTGTCGGTGCGGCTCATGGGCATCAACCAGTCGGCGGGCGCGATGTACCTGCTGTCGCTCTACTGCTCGGTGGCGGTGATGACGCACGACGCGCTCGGCGTGCTCGAGGGCGTCACCATCGACCACTACCACGAGTACACCTGAGCCTCATGCGCGCGCGCGAGGCGACATGAGCACCGACGGGCCCGGCGAGCTGCGGCTGGCCGCGGGTCAGGCGCCGAACGCGACCGAGACGCCGCGCGGCGGTCCGCCGTCGCCGGGCGTGGCCTTGGCGGGCGCGCGCGTGCCCGGCGCGCCGACGGTGCCCGACTGGGATCCGATGACGCTGACGACGCTGGTGCAGCGGATGGCGAGCGAGCTGTTCACCGCGCCGCCTGCTCCGGAGCCGAGCTCGCCCGACGAGGCGGCGATGGGCGCGGGCGCGGTGCCGGCGGCGACGCCGTCGGCGCCCTCGCCGGAGGCGGCTGCCACGAC
>DASZXE010000905.1:0-9056 GCA_035546475.1 Kofleriaceae bacterium | reverse complement strand
GGCGGGATCGCGGGCGGACGCGCGGCGGCGCGCGGTTCGCCAGCCGGCGCGGCGGCGGCCGGCGCGGGCGCCTCGGGCGCGAGCTTCGCCGACTCCTCGTCGATCTCCTTGCCGAACGTCTTCCGCATCCACCCCGCCAGGTCCTTGCGCGAGTAGAACTCGCCGGCGGTGTAGACGAACGCCTGCAGCTCGTCGTGCAGGTCGATCGCGTTCTGGTAGCGGTCGTCGACGTCCTTGGCGAGCGCCTTCAGGACGATCCGCTCGAGCTCGTCGGGGATCTTGCGGTTGTAGGTCGACGGCGGGAGGATCTCGACGTTGCGGACCTTCTCGAGCGTCGAGAAGTCGCTCTCGCCGACGAACAGGCGCTCGCCGGTCAAGAGCTCGTAGAGCACGATGCCGCACGAGAAGATGTCGCTCCGGCGATCGATCGGCAGGCCGCGCACCTGCTCGGGCGACATGTAGCCGAACTTGCCCTTGAGGATGCCCGCCTGGGTCTTGCTCCCCTTGCCCGCCGCCTTCGCGATGCCGAAGTCGATGAGCTTCACCTCGCCCTCGAACGACACCAGGATGTTCTGCGGCGAGACATCGCGGTGGACGAGGTTGAGCTCCTTGCCGCCCTGGTCGCGCTTGTTGTGCGCGTAGTCCAGGCCCTCGCAGATCTTCATGATCACGAAGCAGGCCTGGGCGACCGGCATCGGCTCGCCCTGCTGGCGGCTGCGGTCGAAGATGGCGCGCAGGTCGCGCCCGTGGACGTGCTCGAGCGCGATGTAGTAGCTGCTGTCGACGACGCCGAGGTCGAAGATCTGCGCGATGTTCGCGTGGTTGAGCTGGACCGCGATCTTCGCCTCGTCGACGAACATGCGGATGAACTCCTTGTCCTCCGCGATGTTGGGCAGGATGCGCTTGACCGCGATGAGCCGCTCGAAGCCCTCGACGCCGTAGGCCTTGGCCCTGAACACCTCGGCCATGCCGCCGACGTTGATCCGCTCGAGCAGGTAGTACTTACCGAAGGGTACGGGCTTCTTCACGGGGTCCAGGGGTCGCCAGGTGGCAACTGGGGTGGGACCCTATCGCAACTGCTTTCCTTGGGCCAGCGCGAAGCGTCCGCCTGATAGCCGTGACATGCCCGCTAGTTCTGCGCCAGGGCGGCGGCCGGCTCGAGGCGAGACGCCTTGTAGGCCGGCAGCAGGCCGCCGAGCACCGAGAAGAGCGTCGCGAAGCCGATGCCCAGCGCCAGCGCCCACCACCGGAACTCGAACCAGGTGTGCGGCTTGAAAGGGAAGTCGGGCACCAGCGCGTGCGACACCCAGTCGATGATCAGGCCGCCGCTGAACGCGAGCAGGCACCCCATGATGCCGCTCGCCAGCCCGATCACCGCCGCCTCGCCGAGCACGATCGCCATCACGTCGCCCTGCGTCGCGCCGACCGCCCGCAGGACGCCGATCTCCCGGCGGCGGTCCGACACCTGCATGAAGAAGTTGTGGGCGATGTTGATCGCGCTGATGGCGACGATCACCCCCGCGATGGCGATCAGCACGATCGTGATCACGAACAGCAGCGTGCCGAGCTGCTCGCCGAGCGAGTCCTCGAGCCGCAGCTTCATCGTGTTCTCGAGCCACGAGGTGAACGGCGCGAGCTGCTCCTTGTCGCGCAGGGTCACGATGATCGACGAGAACTGCGACGCCGCCTCCGGCCCCTTGAACTCGCGGTTCCACCGGGCGACGTAGCCGATCGGGATCGTCAGGCCGACGCGCCGCGCCTTGTCGGAGATGCCGACGAGGATCGCGCCGACCGTGCGCTGGCGCGCCTCGTCGATGTCGTGGTTCGAGCCGATCACCGTCGTGTCGCCGAGCACGATGTTGAACTGCATGCGCTCGCGGCCGCGCTCGGCGATGAACTGCTCGAGCCCGCCGATGTGCGGCAGCCCGTGCGACGAGGCGATCTGCTTGTTGTAGAGCTCGAGCACCGTCGGCGACAGGATGACCGGCACGCGGTGGTGACACTTGAGATCGCTGTGGTCGCAGTACTGCCAGGCGCGGTCGGGGCAGGCCGCCTTGCCCTGGTCGGGCTGGCAGGTCGGGCCGAGCGGCTCGGCGTCCCAGTCCTTGAAGACCGGCGCCAGCTTGGGATCGCCGGCGACGTCGACCGGCGGGATGCCGTCGGTGAAGCCGCCGACCTCGAAGCGGAGGTCCTGGCCCTCGAAGTTGCCGTCGCCGAGCGCCGGGAACTGCATCGTCATGCGCGGCAGGGCCTCCTTGACCTCCTTGCGCGCCTTGATCTTGTCGACGGTGTCCTGGGTCAGCTTGGCCGTGATGTCGACGCCGCCGACCGACGTGTGCGGCGCGATGACCTCGACCTGCTCGAGCGGGAACGCGGCGTAGAGGACCGACCGCACCTTCAGCACGCCGGCGACGAACAGCACGAACGCGCCGATGCCGATCACCACGCCGATCGCGGAGAAGATGAAGTGGCGCGGGCTGCGCACCGAGTTGGCCACGACCATGCGGGCCAGCTTGTTGGCGGGCATCATGCCGGACCTCCTGCCTCCATGATGGCCGCGGCGGCCTGGCCCTCGACGATCGAGCCGTCGCGCATGGCGATCACCCGCCGGGCCACGCCGGAGACGCGGCGCTCGTGGGTGACGATGACGAGCGTCACGCCGTCCTTGGCGTTGAGCTCGCGGAAGAACTCGATGACCTCGTGGCCGGTGGCCGAGTCGAGGTTGCCGGTCGGCTCGTCGCAGAGGAGCAGCTTCGGCTCGTTGAACAGCGCGCGGGCGATCGCGACCCGCTGCTTCTGGCCGCCCGACAGCTCGCCGGGCCGGCGGTCGGCGAGCGCGCCGAGCCCGACCCGGTCGAGGGCGGTCCGGCCGCGCTTGGCCACGTCGCCCTTGCTGGTGGCGAACTGCGCCGGCAGGGTGACGTTGTCGAGGCAGGTCAGGTGCTCGAGCAGGTTGAACGCCTGGAAGACGAAGCCGATCCGCTGGTTGCGCAGGCGGGCCAGCTCGGGCTCGCTGGTCTTCGCGTAGACCTTGCCGAGCACCTCGACCGAGCCGCTGTCCGGCTTGTCGAGGCCGCCGACGATGTTGAGGAGCGTCGACTTGCCGGAGCCCGACTGGCCGACCAGCGCGACGAGCTCGCCCTCCTCGATGTCGAGCGACACGCCGCGGAGGACCTGCGTGCGCGCGCTGCCCTCGCCGTAGCTCTTCTTCAGGTCGGCCAGCTTGATGATGGGGTCGGCCACGAGTAGGCGGACCCTATCACGGGCCGACCGCGCGTCACGCCGCACGCAACCGCCGGCGGCGCCGGTCGATAGGCCCGGCATGATTCACAACCTCAGCGACGATGGAGTATGGTCGACTTCACCCGGGCGCGCTGGCGCCGCGGGGCGTGCGTCATGACGAGCGGCATCGATCGGCCTGGACGTCCCGGGGGTTTCGGCGGAGCCGGTGGCCCCGGCGGCCCGACCGGACCCGGCGGCACCGACGACGTCGAGGGAGCCGACCGCGCCGGGCGCGCGGGACGGTCCAGCGACGCCGACCGTGCGGCCGGCCCCGGTGGCGCGAGCGGCACGAGTGGCGCGGAGCAGGCGGATCCGGTCGTGAAGCTGGCGACCGAGCTCGACGCCGGCCGCATCACGCCCGAGGAGGCGCTCGGGCGGCTGCTCGACGAGGGGCTCGGCGACGACCTCGACCCGGCGCACCGCGCCGAGCTCGAGAGCCTGTTCTCGGAGCTGCTCGCCAACGATCCGTACCTGGCCGGCCTGGCGCGCGATGTCGGCGCCGGCGGGACCGGCGGCGGGGGTGACACGAGTTGATCGGCGGGCGCGGGTGCCGGTGCGCGATCGTGCTGGCGGCGATCCTGGCGAGCGCGGGGTCCGCGCGCGCCGACGACGGTGACGCCGACGCTGGCGACGGCGAGGCCACGGTGGCGGTGGTGGTGGCCGGCGCCGACGGCGCGCCGCTCGCCCCGGCGATCCAGGCGACCGTGCAGGGCTCGATGGAGCGGGCGCTCAAGCGCGACCCGCGGCTGTCGGTCGTCGATCAGGACGACCGGCTGGCGGAGCACGCGCACCGGGTGCCGAAGGACGCGGTCGCCGAGGCGCGCGCGCTGCTGGTCGCCGGCGAGACGCTGCTGCGCGAGGGCAAGCCGAAGCTCGCGCTGCTCAAGCTGCAGGGCGCGTCGACGCAGCTCGCGCGCGTGCTGGCGTGGGCGTCGAAGCAGGATCTGGCGCGCGCGCAGCTCCTGCTCGGCGCGGCGCAGGCGATGGCCGGCGACGGCAAGGCGGCGGTCGCGACGTTCGCGGCGCTGCAGGTGTGGCGGCCCGACGCGGTCCCCGATCCCGACCTCGGCGGCGACGCGGCGCTGAAGGCGTGGGACGCGGCGCGCGCGCAGGTCGCCGACGCCGACCACGGCGACATCGACGTCGAGACCGACCCCGACGGCGCGACCGCCTACGTCGACGGCAAGCTGGTCGGCTTCACGCCGGTGCACGTCGACGGCGCCACCGCCGGCGTCCACTACGTGACGGTCAAGCGCGACGGCTTCGAGCGCCGCGTCGACGCGGTGAAGGTCGGCCCGCGCGGCCCGGCGCGGCTGACGGACTCGCTGGTGCCGTCGGAGCACGCGCGGGACCTCGCGGCCGCGCGGGCGGTGTTCGCGGCCGGCATCGAGTCGCCGGAGCTGGCCGGCGAGGCGCGCCAGGCGCTCGCACAGATCGCCGACCTCGTCGACGTCGAGCAGGTCGTGCTGGTGATGCCGGGCGCGAAGGACGGCCACTACACGGCGGCGGTCTACGCGACCGACGGCGGCGCGCGGCTGGCCCGGATCGATCTGCGCGTCGGCGACCGCGACCTCGAGACGGCGTTCGCCGACGGGGCCGCGACCCTGTACTCGCAGGTCGCGTCGCTCGAGCAGGCGCGCCGGCGGCGGCCGCGCCACGACACCGGCCCGTCGCGGCCGCTGTGGAAGCGCCGCTGGTTCTGGCCGGTGGTCGCCGGCGTGGTCGTGGTCGGCGTCACCATCCCGCTGCTCGCGGGCGGCGACGATGGCCCGCCCGCCTGCCCGTCGGGCAGCTCGTGCGGGACCGTCATCCTCCGCTTCTGACGCCGATCAGCCTCCGCTTCCGGGTCCGATCGCGGGGCTCGAGCGCGCGGCCGTCGCGCGGTCGTCAGGACTTCTTCGTCGGCGCGCGGTGGGTGCGGTGCGTGCGGGCGGCGTGATGGTGGCTCCGCGCCGCCACCTTCGTGTGGTGCGCGGGGCTGGCGGCGGCCGGCGCGGGCTGGGCCGGCGACGGCGACGTCGACGTCGACGGGGCGGCGAAGGCGGTGAGCGGGAACGCGACGAGCGTGGCGATGGCGAGCGACTGCAGGATGCGCATGATCTTCTCCGTGAGCGGGTTGCTCGCTCCGGGGAGATTGCAGCCGCGGGGCCAGCTCGGCCGCGCGCGCGCCGCGCCGTGGTTGCGAGCGGTTGGCGTGCGGCGGCGCGGGGCAGCGATCCCCGCCGGGGCGAACTGCCCCGGGAGACCTGCCCGCCTCCGTCGACGGGCGCCGCCGCGCCCGCGAGGCCGTCACTGGCAGGTGCAGTTCACGGCGGCGCCGGCGACGCACGGCAGCTCGCCTGTCGCCGCCTGGCTCGCCGCGCCGTAGTGCCAGCGCAGGAGCAGCGTGATGCGCGGCTGCACGCGCGGATCCGTGATCGACGACGCCATCGGCGCGAACGAGATGCGGTTCTTGCCGCCGTCGGTGTTGCGGGTGACGCGCGTCAGCTTCGACAGCGCGTGCTGGAACTGCGCGAGCGTCGTCGTCCGCGCGTCGGCGCCCTCCCAGCCGCTCGGCCCGTCGGCGTAGCGCGACGAGTGCAGCACGGTGAACTTCTGGTTGGCGATGCGCACCTGGTGAGGGTCGCCGCTGCTCGCGAGCCAGCGGCGCAGCGCGAACAGGTGGTCGGCGATCGCCGCCTCGGAGTTGCCGCAGACCCAGCTCTGCCCGTGGTAGTGCTCGGCCACCACCGCGACCGTCGTCTCGTCGAGCGCGGCCCAGAAGTCGGGCGCGTGCGACGTCCACGACGACGGCATCGATGGCTTGTGGGTCAGGTAGAAGACGCCGCGCAGCCGGGTGCCGGCGGCGTTCGGGTCAGCGAGGTAGCGGACGAGCTTGATCATCGCGCGACGCTGCGACGGCGAGCCGGCCGTCGTCGTCGGCGCCTCGTTGAAGCTCCACAGATCGGCGTGGGCGGCGAGCGCCTCGTCGCGGAAGGCGTGGGCCATCGTGCGGAGCTGCGCGTCGCTGGCGGTGGCCCAGCCGGGGTGGTTGTTGAGATCGAAGGCGGGCGCGTAGAAGAAGTCGTCGCGGGCGTCGTGGATCCGATCGGCGGTGGCGCGATCGGCGCCGACGGAGGCGTGGCTGATCGAGATGATGTAGGCGTGGTGCGGGGCGTGCGGCAGGCCGGTCTCGGGGTCCGCGTAGGTGGCGAGGACGTCGCGGCCGACCTGGTAGAAGACCGCGAAGCGGGTCGCGGTGAAGGCGCGCGGGTGCCAGAGGCCGAGCGCGTCGGTGGTGCCGGCCTGGGGATCGGCCGGCGCGGAGTCGTCGCCGGGGTCGCCGGGGTCGTCGGGGTCGGCGGGGTCGCCCGGGTCCGGCTCGGGCGGCGCGGCCGTCGCGGCGTCCGGATCGTCGGCGGTGGCCGCGCCCGCGTCCGGGCCGAGGTCGGCGGGTTCGCCGCCCGGCGCGTCGGAGCCGACGGTGCACGCGGCCAGCACGAGCGCGACGGACGCGACGGACGAAACGGACGTAACGGACGCAAGACGGAGCATCGCGCCGGCGAGCAGCAAGCCGCGTGCCCGCGAGGCGCACCAGCGTTGCCGCGGCGTTGGCAGGTTCGCCGCCCTCCCCTGCCTCACCGCGGCTGCGCACGGCCGTTTGCACCGCGGCGACGCGAACGGCGGCGACACCCCGGCGCGGCCGTGGCGCGGCGCGCCCGCGCCGCCTTCAGCCGTAGTCCCAGTAGCGGTGCTCGCCTCCGACCTCGCAGTCGAGGTAGACGCCGCCCGGCTGCGTCGTCGTCGACTCGAAGGCGCCGCTGGTCGTCAGGCAAGGCACGACGGCGCGCGCGGCCGCGAGATCGAAGTGGAACGACGGGTCGCGGGCGCGGGCAGCCTGGATGAAGTCGACGACCTTGTGCGGAAGGCGAAGCGTCGCGACGCTGGTGATCCGCTGGCGGTAGGTGTCGGGCCGCTCGGCGCGATCGCGCGCGGCGCGCTCGGCGTACGCGCGCAGCAGGTGGGCGACCTGCGCGCTCGGGTTGCCCGGGTGCGCGGCGACCGCGGCCGCGGTGCGCGTCGCCGGCGCCCCCGCGTAGTCGCCGTAGCCGTGATGGAGGTACTCGGCGACGCCGATCACCTCCGGGATGGTCTGGCCCGCGGCCTGATCGGCGGCGTGCTCCGCGCGGGCGCCGCCCGCCATCGCGTCGCGCGCCACGAGATCGAGGATCCACGCCTCGGCGAGGTCCACCGGGAACTCGGCCTCGCAGATGTGGGCGATGCGGGCGAGCGCGTCGACGTCGAGGCGGACGTTCTCGTCGCCGTTGAAGCGCAGGCCGGCCAGGTAGGGCACCGCCGACAACGCGGTGCCCGCCGGCGTGCCCGCGAGGTGGCCGAGCGCGCTGGCGAGTCGGCCGCCGGCGTAGCCGGGGCCGAGGGTGAAGACCATGCCGTCCCAGGTGTTGATCGCGCCGACGCCGCCCTCGTGCAGCACCGGCGCGCCGCGCGCGGCGGCGGCCTGGTAGGTATGGCCGGCCTCCTCGAGGCGGCGGGCGGCGCGCTCGCCTGCCTCGAGGAACGGCGTGTTGTTGCTGCCGTACGCGATGCCCCAGTGGCCGCGACCGCGCCGCGTGATGTGGAGGCTGATGCCGTTGATCGTGACGAGGTTGCCGGGCTCGATCGGGTGACCGTTCAGGGTCTGGCCGGCGTGCGGCGGCGACGTCTTGTTCCACTCGCCGGTGGCGGCACCGCCGGGCGCGGCGTCGCCGGCGCCGCCCCCGGACGCGGCCGCGTGGGCGCGCGCGTGCGAACCGTGGAGCGCGTGGCCGTGGCTGCCGCCGGCGGCGTGCCCGTCGTCGTCGTGGTCGTCCCGCTGCACCGCGGGTCCGCCGCCCGCGCCCCGGTGCGCCATGGTGTCGAGCAGCGCCTCGCACGACTCGCCGCGGACGACGAGGTCGGCGACGCGATCGGCGTGCTGCTCGTAGGCGTCGCCGGCGCGACCCACGCCGCCGTCGAGGCGGACCCCGCCGCGCTGCTGCACGACGTGCGCCGCCTCGTGCGCCGCCAGCCGCAGCTCGGGCGCGGCGCGGACCGCGACGTCGTCGCCGGTCGCGTACGCACGGGCGCCGATCGCGCCGGCCGCCTCGGCCGCCGCGCCGCCGACGTGGGCGCGGACGCCGGAGACGTCGTGGTGGCCGAAGCTGGCCTGGATCGCCTCGCGGTGCGGCAGCGGCTCCGCCGGGCCCGCGACCCCGCTCTGGGCCGCCGTGTGGAACGCGAACGGATCGTCGACGGCCGCCTGGGCGCCGTCGGCCTGGACCGGCGGGGGGTCGGCCGCCGGGACGCCGGGCCGCGCGGCGGCGCCTCGCCCGCCGAGCTGCTGCGTCCGGCTCGTCTTGCCCGGCGCGCCACCCGCGCCCGCACCCGACGACCCACCCTCGCTCGCATCGCTCGTGCCGACCATCAACGCCATGCCGCATCTTCACCGCCGCGGCGCGGCCGGGCAACCCGAATCGCTCGTCGAGGAAGCGCGCCCGGCGCCGCCTCGCGTCGCGCACGTCACCGTGGTCGTCGTGGCTCGCCGGGGAGTCGAGCGGCGGCGGACGTCGATGGGCCGACGCCGCGCGAGCGCCGCGACCATGCTGGCCGCGCCGGTGCCCCGACGGATCGGCCGTGCGAGGGGCGGCGCGGCTCAGCGCGAGGCGGGGCCGCGCGAGGCCGGCGGGCGCGGACGGAGCGAGCGATGGCTCGTCGAGAAGAGCGGGCGGCCGGCGCCGTCGCGGCGGAGGCCGGCG